>JAFAUA010000205.1 GCA_019243595.1 Acidimicrobiia bacterium | reverse complement strand
CCCGACGCCATCTCCGGTGTGCCATCCCCAATAGCCGAGGGCTGCGAGAGCGAAGACCGCGTCCACGGCGCGGACGCTCTCGAGGGCGGTGCGCGTCGTGGTCCTGGGCATAGGCCGAGACGAGTTCACGCCACCGACCGGGTCGTGGACTCTCGGTCCTCCAGGCCCACCGCAGTCTTCAGCTCGTGGATCTCCTTGTGCAGGTCCTTGCATTCGGTGTACTCGGCAAACCGCTCCATGAGATCCGCCAAGCCGTCGGCGATGGCGTTCAGCTTGTGCTGGGTGGCCTGGTCGTTGCGGGTCTGTGAGTTCTGCAACAAAGCGACCAATAGGAAGGTGACGATGGTGGTCGCCGTGTTGATGAGCAGTTGCCAGGTGTCGAAGCTCAGGAAGGCCACCGTCGGGGCCCACACGACAATCAACAGCACGCAGGCAGCGAAGAACGGTGCGCGGCTCGCCACGGCGGAGGAACGACCGGCGAACCGGTCGAAGAAGCCAAGTCGTCTGTTGCTGACCTCACTCGGCATGTGGATGCTGTTCACGCGGCCTCCTCGGGAACCTCTGTTCCCCGGCGTACCCCGATGGCCGCGCCGCCAACCGCGCCCGGACCGGAACCCGGCCTGCTGGTGGCCCGTGTGGTGCGGCTGTGTGGTTCAACGATGCCGCGGGGTGATACTGCGAACGAGGCTCAACCCGTCGCCGCCGTCCCGCTGCCCGTCACGGCGCAGCCGGGGGGCGTCGGGCGTTTCGGCGGTGGGGCTGTGGGCCATCATCGCGTCCTGTGGTCGTGGGCAGGCCAGCGCGAAGGGTTTGGAGGGTCGGCCTGCACCATCGACCACTTGTGAGGACAGTAACGACGACAGGTGGCGAGGGGGTTGTGCAGCGGTGACGGCAACGCGGCTTGACCGTGAACGATTCGCCCAGGGCGCACGGGAGATTGCAGCAGTAGGTTGGCGCGCGGAGGGAATTGGGAAGGGACGGAGTCATGGCGGCTGCTGGACAGGTTCCGGTGTGCCAAGTCCCCGGCTGTCACAGGGCGGCGACGGCCTTCGTGGTCAAAGGCGAGGTGTTCGTCGGTCCACCAATCCGGTCGTTCCAGGCAGGCGTGTGTGCCGGCCACATGGCCGAGGTGATGGAGGTCGGGCGTCGAAGCCGAGTGTTGGCGACCCTTGAGGGTGCCTTTCCGTCAATTCGCTGACGCAGGCCTCACACCGCTGTGACCGACAACGTCGCCAAGGCGTGCGAGCTCATGGAGGTCTCCCGGTCCGCCTTCTATGAGGGCACCGGACAGAACGACGGAGTAGTCGTCGCGAAGGGCCAGGACGTGCTCAAGCTCACCGTCGAAGGTCCCGGGTCGCCGTCGCGCCCCTACGGCCAGGCCGACGACGAGCGCATGGCGCAGCTCCTTGTCTCGCGCCTGCTGGCACGGATGTAGACCAGCGTCACGGCACAGACGACGCCGGCTCGGCTTTGACGGGCGGGTGCATGTCCGTCGGCGCCGGGACGGCGCCGACATGTCGACTCGTGGCGTCAAGCGCCAACAAAGCGAGATAGGGCCCGAGGTAGACGAGCACGAGCGAGGTGATGATGATCCCTGTGTCGTTGACCAGCAGGCCCAGCACGCCAGCACCGACGAGCGCGAGTGCGCCGACGCGCAGCGCCGATCCTCGCGGCAAGATGCGCACGAAGCGGTGATCGCGCACCAACAGGTAGGCCAAGAACAGCGTCACGATTAACGCCAGCCATGACCACACCGTCTCGAGGAACACGCGCACGTCGGTGGATGCCTTTCGGGCAATGACGGTGGCCAGCGTCCCCCCGCCACTGTTGTTGCTGGTTCCCAGGAGCTCGCCGAGGTGGCTGCGCGCCGTCGCGGGACGGAGCAGCTCGGTCGCTCCGGCCGCGGCCACGACAGCAACGGTGACCCCGAGGGCGACGGCGATCGTCTTCCAGCTCGGACGGAAGCCCGCAAGGGCGGCGAAGGTCACGACGAACACGGGCACCATCGTGAGGATGCTGCCGACCTTGGCACCCAGCACCGAGGCACCTGCCGCGACCACCACGACGACGAAGGTCGCGCCGACCCAGGCCAGTGCGTCACGGCGCCGGCGCGACCAGTCCAGATAGATGGCGGTGGCGACCAGTGTGCTCGCCACGAGCACCCCCAAGGCAGTGCCTCCGATCCCGTAGAAGCGGTCGGCGGTGAGCGGGGCGTAGCCCAGGATGCTGTTCACCTGGAGGCGGGCGCCGCTCGCAACGTCGACCACGAGGACGGCGACCGTCGACGCCGACAGGACGAACAGGGGCGCCAGGACGTGAAAACGGGCGCGCGAAACGGCCAGCACCAGCCCGGCGTCCAGCGCGGCGAGGGCGACGGCAGCCCAGCCGTGCAAGGTCGCGGGTGGGACGATACGCAGCAGAAAAGTGGCCAGAGGGAAGGCGGCGATGGCCAGGAGGCCCAAACGGATGAGGGCGCTGAGGCGCACGGCTCGCCGGCGCCCCGTCAGGACCCACGCGGCGGCCAGGTAGACGAGGCCGTGGAGCACGACGAAGCCCAGGGCGATCGGGAAGTAGGTCGTCGCCCTGGCCCGGCCGTCGCGGTCGAGGCCGGCCAGACGGCCCAGGTCGGGACGGCCAGCGCGGTAACGGAAGGGCCGCCCGATCATGGCGGCCGGCGGCTTCGCGCCGACAGACATCACGATCTCCGGTGCCATGTCGGTCAGGGACACCAGGCCCAGCCGCCGTGTCGACGGCGAGACGACATAGCCGTGGGGGACGCCGGGGCCGACCACCACGACCGGCGCCAGGTGCCAGGGGGCCGCCGGAGGAACGACCGAAAGCACGATCAGGCGGGCGCTCGGAGGCAGCCGCGCGGCAACCGCGCCCAACAGCGCGTCGCCTGCACCGACCGCCTGTTCACGCGGCTGTCCCGTACCTTGTCCTCCGGCTTCGGGTATCTCGCCGGTGTCGACGAACACCACGTCGGCTTCGCTGAGCGCGTCGCCCACCGCGGCCACCACCATGGACCCGCTGTGGGTCGCGGTCGCCCGATCCCCGGCGTCTGAGCCGGCCCCGATGACCCAGGCCGCGTCCACCGATCCCGCCCTGTCCATGGCGGCCAGAGCGACCGGTGCCCCACCGCTCCCTGCGCTCGTGGTCTCGACGATCGCGGTCCGCCTGCCGTCGGCGTGCAGCGCGTCGCCGAGTGCGCCCGGCGCCGTCGCGAGATGACGACCGCGGTTGGCAGCGATCAAGCCTCGAGCAGTGTCGACGACCAGCGGCTGGCCGTCGCGGCCGCTCGTCGTGGTGGATGAGAGGGTGGCCGCGACCTGCACGCGCGCGCCCGCGCCGAGGGTGGCGTAGCCCTCCGCCAGCGTCGGCGTCGCCGAGACGGTCCGGACGGTCATCGCACCCACGGCGCCCCGGGCCATGAGCGCACGCAGGTTCGGGACGGGTGCGCGCTGCACGTCGTCCCAGCTCAGCCCCGAGAAGCCGAAGACTACGACCTTGGAAGCCGCTGGCGCCGGCCGATCGGCCGGCTGCGAACGTGCCCCCGACCAAAGTGACACGCCGAGCACGACTGCGGTCGCGGCAGCAACCGCTGCGAAGCGACGTCGTTGGGAGATGGCGTTGACCACGGGGAGTTCAGCAACCCCGCGGATCGAAGGATTGCAGCGGTGTGACTGATGGCGTTACCGGCTGGCCGCCGGGCGTTGGCACCGACGTCGTCGGGGTTACAGTCGCATGGGGGGCAGTCGCGAAGCTCGCTGACCCCGACGTGGCGGGCGTTGGCGCCGTGGCCCGCACGACCGAGCCGACGTCGACCACCGCCGTGCTTGGGGGCACCTGAGCGTCGGGATAGATCAGCGCCGCGCCCGCCAGTGAGGCCAGCACCGCCTGGGAGCGTGCCACCTCGCCGGGGTGATAGCGCACGACGGTCTCGGACGGACTCGCCTCGACGGGCTGGCGACTGACCATCGAGACCTGGAAGCCCGCGGCACTCAACCCGCGGGCGACCTGTGCGCCGAGGCCGCGGCCGGAGCGGTCGTCGACGCCAACTTGGGTGGGCGCGGACTGTGGCGGCGGCGTGCCGAGGAACTGGGCGATCACCTGGGCGTCGGCCGGTTCGGTGGGAAACACGACCGAGCCGTAGCTGCCGCTGCCGAAGTGGTAGTTGGCCTGGGACACGAGGGTCACGGGCAGGGTCAGTTGCGGCGCTGCGTCGGGATTCAGGCCGTGGTAGCGGCGGATCAGGCTCACCATCGTCCCCACGTTCATCGACGAGTCGACCGTGACCTGGTGCACGAGGTTGCCCAAAACCGCGTTGGCCGTGAGGGGGTTGGTCAGGCCCTTGGCCTTGGTCGTCTTGGCCAGCACGGTGAGGAAGGCGTGGTCGCGGCGGATGCGGCTCAGGTCGGATTCGGGGTCGTCGGCCCAGCGGCCCCGGGCGTCGATGTATTGCAGGTGACGGGCCCGGACCACCGCCAGGGCCTGGAACCCACCCAGGTGCTGGCAGCCGGTCTTGGTGATGTGCAGTCCCGAGAACGAGTCGCGCACGGGGGTGGGAAAGGCCATGTCGATGCCGCCCAGGGCGTCGACGACCTTTTGGAACCCGTCGAAGTTGATCGACACGTAGTGGTCGATCGGGATCCCCAGGTTGCCGCTCACCGCCTCCACCAGGTGCTCGGGCCCGTCGTTCAGGGCGGCGTCGATCTTGCCGACGGGGCCGGCCACCGAGTGCGGAGGGAGAGGGACGAATAGATCCCGCGGGATCGAGAGGAGCGTGGCGCCCCGGTGGGGGTCGAGGTGCAAGAGCATGGTCACGTCGCTACGGGCGCCGGCCACCTCTTCAGGGCTGCCGAACTGGGGGACCTCGCTGGGGCTCAGCCCAGTGCGGGTGTTGTTGCCGACCAACAGAATGGTCATCGGTGCGTCGGCGGAGCCATGACCGTGCTGGGACAGGCCGGGCACATTGACCTTGGCGATCTGGCCGTAGCGGTACCTGACGTACGCCACGGTGGCAGCACCCGCGAGCACGGCGACAGCGGTCAGGATGGCGGCGGCGATAAGGAGTCGGCGAAGCCAGCGGCGTCGACGCGGCGACGACCCGGCTTGGCGCCGTGTCGGGATCGTCTCGCTCCAGGCCACGGGAGCGCCCTGGCCACTGGCGACCGCTCTAGCGGCGGCGGTCCGCGGCGCGTCAGGACGGGGTGGCGGGCGCGAGGGTCGTCGGATCTGCGGCATCGAAAGCTGGGGGGGAACCAGTCCGCACGCCTCGGACGGCTCAACGTATCGCCCGTGTCTCGCGTTTTGGCGGCGCGCCTACCGGGCTTTGAGTGCGCTCGGTCTGGGTCGCGATCGCCGGCTGCGAGGGCTCAGGTGGAGGCGGGACCCTCCCCGCGGCCTCGTTCCGTGCGTTCGGCGATGAGCCTGTCGAGCTCGGCGCGAGACATCGTCACCTGCTCTTCTGCCACGGGGGCAGAGGTCACGGAGGGGGCTGCGGCCTGGCCGCCTTCGCTGATGCCCTTCTCAAACTCGGACTTGGCCGAGCCGAGCGAACGGGCCAGCTTCGGGAGCTGCTTGCTCCCGAACAGCAGGGCCACGATGGCGAGGATGATCAGCATGTCGGGTCCGAGAATCTCAGCGAGGATCATGCCACTCGCCTCCCTCTTGCAGCGCTGGGTGGGTAGAGAGGACGCCGGGACCGTCGGTCGCTCCAGCAGGTGCAACGACGGGCATGGGGGCGGATGACGCCAACGAACCGGTGGCCCCGTTGCCGTTGGTCGCCACCGCGGCAAGAACAGGTGGCGTCAGAGTGGCAGCGGCGGCGACAGTCGGCGGTGTCGGCGGAGCGTCGGCGGCGCCGTCATCGAGCGAGAGAGCACCACGCAGCTCGCCGGAGATGCTGTCGGTCCACCGGCGGACCTCGCCCATCGTCCGGCCGACCTGGCGGAGGGCGTGGGGGAGCTTCTCGGGACCCAGCACGATGAGCGCGACGGCGATGATCACGAACAGGTGCACGGGCGAGGTCAATCCGGCAGGCATGCCAAGGACAATTGTAGGGCGCCGCCTCGGCAGAAAACGGTCCGGCCGATGCCGCCGGGATCCCGCGGCTTGGCCCCCTGAGGGCCGGACGTCACGTCGTGAACGGCACCCGCACCAAACCCGATCGCACGATCTGCTTCATGACCACGTTGAGTCGTTGGAGACGGTCGAAACGTGCGCATCGCTCGCTCCCGTGGATAGCCGCCGTCAGCTGGGCCAGAACCGCCGTCCGCGCTTCGTCATCCACCAGAACGCCGACGCCGCGGACGCGTCTTCCGTACTCACCAGTCGTCACCGACCGGCGACCCGAGCGGGCGATCCGGCACGCTCGCGGGAACAAGCGCTGGCCGGATATCGGCCACCGAGAACGGTCCCACGCCCGCGATTCTGTGGGCATGTCGGCGCAGCCCTGACTGCGACGTTCGAGGACACACTCCTCACCCTGCGGGCACGTGGCCCTCAGGGGTGGGATTCGCACCTCCTGCAGAGGTGTCTGTACGCGGTTTTGGGGGAGGAGTTTTCCCCAGACGGAGCGAATCGACAG
>JAFAUA010000201.1 GCA_019243595.1 Acidimicrobiia bacterium | reverse complement strand
GCGGTCGCCCGCACCGGGCTGGCGAGCCCGGCGCTGCTGCAGCTCGTCGTCGGGCAGGCGGCTGACGATCACCGTGATGTGGCAGGTGCGCTTGCGGATGCGGGTCGCCCGGCCGCGCGCGCGGGGGCGCCAGCGCTTGAGCGTCGGACCCTCGTCGGCGTAGCAGGCCGACACGTACAGCTCCTCGCCGTCGACGGGGTGCTCGTGATGGTGCTCGGCGTTGGCAACCGCCGACGCCAGCACCTTGCCGACGACGGTGGCCGCGTCACGGTCGCTCAGCTGCAGCGTCTCCTGGGCCCGGCCGGCGTCGAGACCGCGGATGAGGTCGAGGACCTCGCGCACCTTGTAGGCCGAGACTCGCATGTAGCGGGCCTTGGCCCGGAACGACGCGGTCTCCTCCTCGACGCGCACGCGGCGATGTCCGGAGACCCGGACGGGCGCCTCGTTGAGCTTCGGGCCAGTCATCGCTACCGCCTACCTGCGCGCTCTTGGCCGGCGTGGAAGCGGAACGTACGGGTGAGGGCAAATTCGCCGAGCTTGTGGCCCACCATGGCCTCAGTGACGTAGATCGGCACATGCTTGCGGCCGTCGTGCACGGCGATGGTGTGGCCGACCATGTCGGGGATGATCGTGGAGCGGCGCGACCACGTCTTGATGACCCGCTTCTCGTTCTTGGCGTTCAGGTCGTCGACCTTCTTCAGCAGGTGCTCGTCGACGAACGGGCCCTTCTTCAGGCTGCGGGGCATGCCTTACCTCCGAGCGCCGCGCGAGCGCCGGCGCCTGATGATCAGCTTCTGGCTGTCCTTGTCCTTCTTGCGGGTGCGGCCCTCGGGCTTGCCCCACGGGCTCACCGGGTGACGGCCACCCGACGACTTGCCCTCGCCACCACCGAGCGGGTGGTCGACGGGGTTCATGGCCACGCCGCGGGTCTGCGGACGGACGCCCTTCCAACGGTTGCGACCGGCCTTACCGAGGGAGACCAGCTCCGCCTCGGAGTTGCCGACCTCGCCGACGGTTGCCCGGCAGTCGATCGGCACGCGCCGCATCTCGGTGCTGGGCAGGCGCAGGGTGGCGAAGTCGCCCTCCTTCGCGACCAGCTGGATGCTGGCGCCCGCGCCGCGGCCCATGCGCCCACCGGCGCCCGGCTTGAGCTCGACGTTGTGCACCGTCGTACCGACCGGGATGTAGCGGAGGGGCAGGGCGTTGCCCGGCCGGATCTCCGAACCCTGGCCGCTCTGCAGGCGGTCGCCGACCTTCACGCGCGCCGGGGCGAGGATGTAGCGCTTCTCGCCATCGAGGTAGTGGAGCAGGGCGATGCGGGCGTTGCGGTTGGGGTCGTACTCGATCGACGCAACCTTGGCGGGCACGCCGTCCTTGTCGCGCTTGAAGTCGACGATGCGGTAGCGCTGCTTGTGGCCGCCGCCGCGGTGACGGGCCGTCTTGCGGCCGTAGTTGTTGCGGCCACCGGTCTTCTTCTTGGGGACGAGCAGCGACTTCTCGGGCTCGGTGCGCGTGATCTCGCTGAAGTCCGAGACCGTCTGGAACCGGCGTCCGGCCGAGGTGGGCTTGCGCTTGCGGAGGGGCACGTCAGCCTCCCTCGAAAAGGTCGATGCGGTCGCCGGCCTGCAGGGTCACGATCGCCCGCTTGGTGTTCGAGCGGGACCCGAAGGTCGGCGAACGGCGGTTGCGCTTGCGCTTTCCCTTCCGGTTGAGCGTGTTCACCTTGGCCACGCGGACGCCGAAGATCTGCTCCACGGCGTGGCGGATCTCGATGCGGTTGGCGTCGGGATTGACGATGAACGTGTACACGCCGGCGTCCATGAGCGCGTAGGACTTCTCGCTGACGACCGGCTCGATGATCACGTCGCGGGGATCTTCCATCAGGCCTGCTCCTCAGGCGGTGCCGGCTCGGACGCCGCCGCCGGCGCTTGCGCCGCGGGCTCCGCTGCTGGTGCCGGTGCTTCCGTTGTCGCAGGCGCGGGTGCAGACGCAGGTGCGGGTGCCGGCGCGGGTGCTTGGCCGGCGCTGGGCAGCGTCGCCCGGGTGAAGACGACCCAGTCGTTGCGGAGGATGTCGTAGGCGTTCAGCTGCGCGGCCCGGATCGGCTGGACGTCGGGGAGATTGCGGAACGACTTGGCAGCCGTCACGTCGTCGTGCTCGAGGACGACGAGGACCTTGCCCGTCAGGCCAAGCGCACCGATGGCGGCCTTGGCTTCGCGCGTCTTGGGCGCTGCGAAGTCCCACGCGTCGACGACCGCGACCTTGCCCTCGGCGGCCCGGTCCGACAGCGCGGAACGCAGCGCCAGCTCGATCATCTTCTTGGGCGTCTTCTGGCTGTAGTCCCGCGGCTTGGGGCCCATGGCCACGCCACCACCGGCCCAGTGCGGCGATCGGGTCGAGCCCTGGCGAGCCCGGCCTGTGCCCTTCTGGCGCCACGGCTTGGCGCCGCCGCCGCGCACCTCGGCGCGGGTGAGCGTGCTGTGCGTGCCGCGGCGGCGGGCCGCCAGCTGGGCGGTGACGACCTGGTGGAGCACGTCCTGGTTGGGCTCGATGCCGAACAGGGCGTCGTCGAGCTCGACGCTGCCCTTCGACTCGCCGGTGCGCGTACGGACGTCGACGCTCGCCATCAGCCCGCCTCCCGCACCGGTTGCTTCACCGCATTCCGGAGAAGGACCACGCCACCCCGGGGTCCGGGGAGCGCCCCCTTGATGAGGACGATCTCCCGCTCCGGGTCGGCCTGGACGACCTCCAGGTTCAGGGTGGTCACCCGCTGGTGACCCATGCGGCCCGCCATTCGGGTGCC
>JAFAUA010000200.1 GCA_019243595.1 Acidimicrobiia bacterium | reverse complement strand
GACGGCGTCCTCAAGATCATGTCCAAGATGGGGATCTCCACCGTCGATTCCTACCGGGGCGCCCAGATCTTCGAGGCCGTGGGCCTCGGGCGCGAGGTGGTCGACGTCTGCTTCACGGGCACGCCGTCGGTCATGGGCGGCATCGGCTGGAACGAGCTCGGCGAGGACGCCCTCAAGCGCCATGCCGAGGGACGGCTGGTCGACGCCGGCTTCTACCGGTCCCGCAAGCGTGGCGAGTACCACACCAAGAACGACGACGTCACCAAGGCGCTGAACCAGTTCCAGGCCGCCCACCTGCTGCAGCGGGCGATCAAGGACGGCCACGACGAGCTCTACGAGAGCTTCGCGTCGATGGTGAACGGCCGTCCGCCGACCGAGCCGCACGACCTGCTCGAGTTCGTGCCCGCCGGCGAGCCGATTCCCCTCGACGAGGTCGAGCCCGCCCTCAACATCACACGGCGCTTCTCCACGGGCGCCATGTCCCACGGCTCACTGTCGCGGGAGGCCCATGAGACCCTCGCCGAGGCCATGAACCTGATCGGCGGCAAGTCGAACTGCGGCGAGGGCGGCGAGGCGCCGTACCGCTTCCGCACCCGCGGCCAGGAGAAGGGCGACAAGAACAGCCGCATCAAGCAGATCGCGTCGGGCCGCTTCGGCGTCACGCCCGAGTACTGCGCGTTCGCCGACGAGCTCAACATCAAGATCGCCCAGGGCTCCAAGCCCGGCGAAGGCGGCCAGATCCCCGGCGCCAAGGTCTCCGAGGAGATCGCCGGCCTGCGCCACACCCAGCCCGGGGTCGGCCTCATCTCTCCCCCGCCTCACCACGACATCTACTCCATCGAGGACCTGGCCCAACTGATCTTCGACCTCAAGCAGGTCAACGGCCTCGCCGACGTGAGCGTCAAGCTCGTGGCCGAGGACGGCGTCGGCACCATCGCCGCCGGCGTCGCCAAGGCGCTGGCCGAGGTGGTGCAGATCTCCGGCGCCAACGGCGGCACCGGTGCGTCGCCGCTGATGTCAATCAAGCACGCCGGCCTCCCGTGGGAGATCGGCCTGGCCGACACCCAGCAGGCCCTGGTCGAGAACAAGCTGCGCGACCGCATCCGGGTCCGCGTCGACGGCGGGTTCCTCACCGGCCGCGACGTCCTCATGGCCGCGCTGCTCGGCGCCGACGAGTACTCCTTCGGCACGGCGGCGATGATCGCCGAGGGCTGCATCATGGTGCGCGCCTGCCACAAGGACACGTGTCCCACCGGCATCGCCACCCAACGGTCGCATCTCCGGGCCAAGTTCGCGGGAACGCCCGAGGGCGTGGCCGCCTACTTCATGTTCATCGCCGAGGAGGTCCGGCGCCTGCTGGCCTCGCTCGGTCTGCGTTCGCTCGACGAGGCCATCGGGCGCGTCGAGTATCTGCGCCAGAAGCAGGTCGAGAACGAGCGCGGCAACGCCATGGACCTCACGCCGCTGCTCACGCAGCCCGAGGACCCCGACGCCCCCCGCCGCTTCGTGGCGCCCGTCGACATCCAGAAGACCCGCTCCTCGCTCGGCGACCAGCTGCTGGCCGACGCCTTCCGCCCCATCTGGGACGGCGACGAGATCGAGCTCAGCTACAAGATCAACAACTACGACCGCACGGTCGGCGCCGCCCTGGGCGGGGCCATCGCCCTCGAGTACGGCTCGGTGCCGCCGCGTGGCACGGCGAGTGTTCACTTCGAGGGGTCAGCGGGCCAGAGCTTCGGCGCCTTCCTTACCCACGGCATCGAGTTCGACCTCGTCGGCGAGGCCAACGACTACGTCGGCAAGGGCATCGGCGGCGGCCGGGTCGTGATCCGTCCGCCGGCCAACGACAAGGGCGACCCCGTGCTCGCCGGCAATACGTGCCTCTACGGCGCCACCGACGGCGACGTGTTCATCGCCGGCTCGGCGGGCGAGCGCTTCGCCGTCCGCAACTCGGGCGCCACCGCCGTCGTCGAAGGCGTCGGCGACCACTGCTGCGAGTACATGACCGGGGGCACGGTCGTCGTCCTCGGCGAGGTCGGCTACAACCTGGGCGCGGGCATGACCGGCGGCCAGGCGTTCGTCTACGACCCCGAAGCCAACCTCACGGCCCGCCTGAACACGGCCCTCGTCGAAGCCGTGCGCCCCGACGCCGAGCTCCTCGAGGAGGTGCGCTGGCTGATCGAGCGCCACCACGAGCTCACCCAGTCGCCG
>JAFAUA010000158.1 GCA_019243595.1 Acidimicrobiia bacterium | reverse complement strand
CTCGCAGTGGAGCGGCGACCACTACGGATTCTTGCGGACGCTCGAGGCGTCGTGGGGGCTGCCCACGCTGAAGAGCCAGGCCGCCACCCCGCAGGCCGCGCAGACCGTTCATGACGGTGACCCTGGCGTCACCGTGCTCGGCGACGTCTGGGTCGCGCCCGCGCCCGCCAGTGCGGCGGCGCCCACGGCGGCCCCAGTGGCCGCCCCCACGCCAGCCACCCGGTCAGCGGGCGCTCGAGGACGGCTGCCGGCAACCGGCGGGCGATCGACCGCACCTCTCGCCCTCGGACTCATTGCCGCAGCGATCGTGGTTCGACGGCGGGCTCGTCGATCGTGACGACACTCTCCCGGCGCAGCTTCCTGGCCGGCGCCCTCGGCGCGGCAGCAGCAGCCGCCGTCAGGCCGCCCCGCGCCTGGGCAGCATCCGCCTCCCGTGCGCTTGCGGCGCCGGCCGCCGCGCCGTTCGACCACGTGGTCGTCGTGATGATGGAGAACCGCTCCTTCGACCACTTCCTCGGCTGGCTGCCCGGCGCCGACGGCCGCCAGGAGGGTCTGGCGTTCGCCAACCCGGCGGGCACCGTGTACCCGACCTACAACCTGGCGCCCGACTACCAAGGCTGCGGCTACGGCGACCCCGACCACTCGTGGCAGGGCGGCCTCGTGCAGCTCAACGGCGGGAAGGCGGACGGATGGCTGCGCACGCCCGCCAACCGACGGGCGGACGACACGTTCCCGATCGGCTTCTACGACCAGACCGCGGTGCCCGTCCTCGGTGCGCTGGCGCGCAACTACACGACGCTCGACCGGTACTTCGCGGCGATCCTCGCCGAGACGTATCCGAACCGCATCTACGCCCACGCCGCAACGACCGACCGGGACGTCAACACACTCGCCATCTCGAGCCTGCCGACGATCTGGGATCGGTTGGCCGGCGCCGGACTGCAGGGCCACTACTACTTCAACGACCTTCCCATCCTCGCCCTCTGGGGCACCAAGTACGCGTCGATCATGCGACCGTTCTCCGAGTTCCTGGCCGACGCCGCCGCGGGGCTTCTGCCGCAGGTGTCGTTCATTGACCCGTCGTTCAACGGGGCCGACGTCGGCACGCCGTCGAAGGTCCCGCCCAGCGCCGGCGACATCATCGGAAGCGGCGAAGGCGACGGCACCTCTGCCGACGACCACCCGCACAGCGACATCCGCGCTGGCGAGTCGTTCCTCGCCCAGGTGTATCAGGCGGTGCGCTCGAGTCCGGCCTGGTCCCGCACGGTCATGGTCATCAACTACGACGAGTGGGGCGGCTTCTACGACCACGTCGTACCACCGAAGGTCGTGGATACCACGACCCGCCCGCCGAACTCGGGGCCACACCCCGACTACCGCCAGTTGGGATTCCGGGTCCCGTGCGTGGTCATCTCGCCGTTCGCGCCGGCCCGCATCGTGCACGACGGCCCGTACGAGCACACGTCCGTTCTCAAGATGATCGAGTGGCGATGGGGCCTGGCGCCGCTCGCCGGCCGCGACGCGAACGCCCGCAATCTGGCCGAGGTGCTGGACCTCTCGACCCCGCGAACGGACCATCCGGCCATCCCGGGGCCCACCTTTATGCCGTCGGTGCGCTGCGGCCCCTTGAGCGTCGCCGCCCGCCCGCCGGCACCGATCGCCCAGAACGCGCCGGGGTCGGGCTCGGCGCCGTCGTCGAACGCCAACGGAGCGAGCGTGCGGGGGACGCGCGGGAGCCGGGCCGGGAGCACGCCAGCCACCGGAGGTCCAGGCGAGGCAGTGACCGCCGCCGGGCTGGCGGCCGTGGCCGGCGCCGCCGCGCTGCGGCGAGCAATCAGCAGCAACGACGACTCGGGCCTGACCAATCGAGAGGGCTAGTCGGAGCCAATCTCCAGGCCGTCCCACACCGGCCGCAGCCTGGGCGCCAGCCGGCGCAGCTCCTCGAGGTGCAGCGCCGACAGCTGCTCGAGGCGGCGGGCGCCGAGGCGCGTCAGGCGCAGGCGCACGACGCGCTGGTCGGCGGCGTCGGGAGTGCGCTCGAGCAGCCCGGCCGCTTCGGCCCGGTTGATCAGGCCCACGACGCTGTGGCGCCGCAGCTGCAGGTGCTCGGCCACGTCGCTCACCGTCGGCGCCTGCGGCCCCGAATGGCCGCGCACCGCGAGCAGAAGCTGGTGGTGGGCGGGCGTAAGGCCGACGGCAGCCGCCTGCTCCTCGCTCCAGCGCAGAAACACGCGCAGCCCGTCGCGGAACTCAAGAAGTCGCTGGTAGTCCGCGTCGTGGAGCGCCGCCATGCGGCAAGAAACTACTGACAGGAGGAACGGCGATGATCCACCTCACGTCGTCGTTCCGCGAGCGTGACGATGACGGCGTCGGTTCCTCACCGCCATCCCTGCCGCACAGACGCCGAGCCCGATGAGCGGCAAGGCGCTCCGCTCGCCAGTAGCCGGTAGAGAGGCGCGTCTCGCGCCAACGGAAGCACTCGGGGCGCCCTGGCGAACAGCTGCGGGGGTCGCGGCTTGGGCGGCGGGCAACCAGGCCAGGCGCCCAACGAAGCCCCGGGTCTGGTCGTGGGTCGCGGCGCACCCGGCCGACTGGGGCGTCGGCCCGCAGTCCTGGTTGAAGCTTCCCCACACGCTGTTGTCGGGAGCGATCGTGACGCCCATGAAGTCGTTCCCGGCGGCGACACCGACCTTCTGGATGCCGAGGGGGAACGGGTACGGCACCTGGATCTCGCCCTGGCCGAGGGCGATGTAGCCGGCACCCATGATGTCGTCGCCGTAGAGCAGCGGCTGCGTGTTGGTGATGGCGCTCCAGAAGACCGGGCCGCCGGGGGCCGAGAAATCGCGCGTCGCCGTCACATAGGCGTCCCATGTCTTCTGACCCGCCTTCTGGCCCAGATAGGCGAAGGCCAACTCTGTCCCCCGCTCGGTCACGTTCCAGCGCAGGATGGAGGCGACGCCGGGCGCGGTGACGTCGACCGGGGCACTCCACGTGAGGCCCCGATCCGATGAGGTCCGCACGAGGATCTTGCGGATCTGGCCGCCCGACACTGTTGGGGTCATCAGATAGAAGGTGTCGTCGGCGCCGATGCGGAACTGCGGCCCGCTCCCGAGGGCGGTGACCGAATCGGGAGGCGCAGCGACGGTCAGGGGCCCCGACGCCGTGTGTACGATCGGGAAGGTCGACCCTTCGTCGGTGCTGCGAGCGAGGTACGTCTTGCCGCCACAGTTCACGAGAACGTAGAGGTCCCCGTCACTCGTGGGTTCGGGGTAATAACCGTCGATCGCCGTGAACGTCTCGCCGCTCAACCCGCACTCGGGGTGCTTGGCGCCGACCGCGGAGAACAGCTGGGAGGCCACGGCCCACGTGCTGCCGCCGTCGAGAGAGCGGTAACAGAAGCGGCCGAGGATGGCCGGGCTCGTGAAACCCACGTTGGTGTTGGCGCAGAAGTAGACGACGTTCGGATAGCCCGTGGGCTGCGGCTGGCCGGCGGGCGCCTTCGCGACGGTGAACCGCGGGTTCTCGGGGAGCACGAGGTTGGAGATCGCGCTGTGGTGCCAGGTCGAGCGGTCGTCGCTCCACATGATGTGGGCCGGCCCTTCCTGGTTGGCGCCGAACTTCGGGTCCTGCGGGATCGGCCCGTAGTCCTCGAAGAAGAGCCGGCCGGTGGCGGCGTCGACGTAGTCGCCATGGTCGGTGGGGTTCCACGTCGTGTCGAAAGGCTTCACCGCCGCCCAGAGGGCGCCGTTGTCGGTGGTGACGGCGACCCCTGCCGGGCTGGCGTTGCCCTGGGTATCGGGATCAATCGGCGCGGGCTCGCCGGTGCCGATCGTGCCCGACGGGAGCACCGCCGGCGTGAACACGATGGCGCCGTCGTTCATGGCCACGATGTGGCTCTCGGCGGCCGGAAAGCCGGTGCCGACGCCACATGCCTGAGGCGCGCCGCCGGGCGGCGGCGCGAGGGTCTGCCCGCCGGCGCGGTGAGCGACCGGCGCGGCCAGGCCCTGACAGCCCGGATCGGCCGACGCGGCGGCAGCCGACGTCGCCGGCGGCAGGGTGGCCAGCAGCCCCAGCGCCAGCGCGAGAACGACGCTCAGCCCGCGAAACCCACGCATGCCCTGATGTGGTTCGTCACCGCCGCCACGATGGCCTGCTTAGTCCGACGGGTCGCCCAGCCACTCGAGCCATGCGCCGTGCGTGCCGGAGCGGGCCAGCACGGCGGGCTCGTGCGCCGTTTGGCCGACCGGTTGAGCACCGTAGAGAAAGTGGATGCCGCCGCTGCGCGCCGGTGCCGGGGCGGTTGAGGTCATGCCCGGCACGAGTCCCGGCGGTTCGCCCGAGACCCACCACAGTGGTCGTTCCGCGCCCAGCTGTGAGAGCAGGTCGACGAACCGGTCGGGCTCGGGGAGATAGTTGATGAACGCCGTGTGGAGAATGCACAGGGCGGCGTCGGGTGGCGCCTGGCCCACGACATCGCCCAAGGTCTCGAGTACGTCTCCGCGGACGATCGTTGGCGGGTCGCGGCGCGCCGCGTCGACCGCCCGGTCGAACAATTCGGCCCGCCAGTGCTGCTCCGGCCAGATGCACGCCCGCAGCCAGCGCATGGCGTCGTCGTCGGCGACGTCTTCGGGCTGACGGTCGAGCCCCATCCGGAAGACGATCTCCGGCATTGCCATCGGTGGCGGCGCCGCGCCTTCGATGCGGGGCTGCAACACGACGCCGGACTCGGTCGGGCCCATCTCGTGACCGGGACCGAAGACGTACCGATACCGGTCGAGCAGGAGGTTCAACCCGGCGCTGGTGCCGACCTCGACGATCGCCAACGGCGATCGGGTCCAGGCGGCGACAGTGGCGAGCGTCGGCAACGACGCCGCACAGCGCCCGACCTCGTTGGTCTGGTTGACGCGTGTGGAAGTGAGCGACTCGAGCTCCTGGCGATGGTCGAGACACCACGTCCGGAACGTCTCGTAGGGCGCGGAGCTGAAAGCATCGAGCATGCCGACGCCGTCCCGGCCGAGGAGGTACTGCACGGCCGCGAACAACAGGTGAGGCATCCGGTCGCGGGGCGCGGCCGGCAGCAGGAGAGCGACGACCTCGGGGTCGTCGGCCGCGGCGGTGGCGAGGCGGTGGTAGAGCGGCGACGCTCCCTCGAAGTCGAACTCCGCCAGCACCCGGAACATCCCGGCCACGGCGTCGAGCCCTGGGTCGGTCACGGGATGATCATCGCGTGCAGCCTGCGTCGGGTATCGTTCGAACGCATGTTCGACTGGCTGCAAGGCCTCAACGACCGGCAGCGGGAGGCCGTCGAGTACGACGGCGGTCCCCTGCTGGTCGTGGCTGGGGCGGGCACGGGCAAGACCAGGACGTTGACCGCACGCGTCGCCCGCCTCATCGCCACGGGAACCGCCGCCGACCGGGTCCTGCTGCTTACGTTCTCCCGCCGGGCGGCGACCGAGATGCTCGGGCGCGCCCGCTCGCTCGTCGGGCCGAGTGCTGGGCGGGTCTGGGGCGGCACGTTCCACGCCGTCGCCAACCGCCTCCTCCGCGAGCACGGCGCGGCCGTCGGTGTCGACCCGTGCTTCGGCATCCTCGACCAGGCCGACGCGGGCGAGCTCATGGACCTCGTCCGTGTCGACCTCGGCGCCGGGCTCGAGCGTCGCTTCCCGCGCAAGGACACGCTGGTGGCGATCTACAGCCGGACCGTCAACTCCCAGGTGCGCCTCGCCCAGGTGCTGGAGGAGTCGTTCCCGTGGTGTCGTGAGGACAGCGACGAGATCGCCGCCATCTTCCGCGCCTATGGAGAACGGAAGCGCGAACACGCCCTCCTCGACTACGACGACCTGCTCCTGTACTGGCGGGCGCTGCTCGGGACTCCTCGTGGCGACGTCGTGCGCCGCCAGTTCGACCATGTCCTCGTCGACGAGTACCAGGACACGAACGAGGTGCAGGGCGACATCCTCTTCTCGCTGTGCGGCCCGGCAGGCAACGTGTGCGCGGTCGGCGACGACGCCCAGGCGATCTACGCGTTCCGCGCCGCTTCCCCGAAGAACATGTACGAGTTCCCGGTGCGATACCCGTCGGCCCGTGTCGTCACCCTCGACCAGAACTACCGGTCGACCCAGCCCATCCTCGACGCCGCAAACGCAGTGCTGGCCCAATCGCCGGGGCCGTTCGCCAAGCGCCTTTGGGCCGGGCATACGGGCGGCACCAGACCCGTGCTGGCCACGTGCAGCGACGAGGCCGCGCAGGCCGGGTACGTCTGTGACTCGGTGCTGTGGCACCGAGACCAAGGGGTGGCTCTGCGCGAGCAGGCCGTGCTGTTCCGAGCCGGTCACCACAGCGACGGGCTCGAGCTCGAGCTCGCGCGCCGCAACATTCCCTTCGTGAAGTACGGAGGCCTGCGCTACCTCGAGGCCGCCCACGTCAAGGACCTGCTCTGTCTGCTCCGCGTGCTCGACAACCCTCGCGACGAGGTGGCGTGGCATCGCGCCCTCTGTCTCCTGCCCGGGGTCGGCCCGGCAACGGCCCGCCGCGTCGTCGACGACATCGACGTGCGTTCGGGTGAGGCGCTGCACCGGTTCCTCGACGCGCCGCCGCGCGTGCCCACGGCGGTCGAGCCACCATTGGCCGAGCTGCGGGCCGCGCTCGCCGACGCCCACGGCCAGGCGTCGGTCGGCACACAGGTCGGCCGCCTGCGGACCTTCTGCGCGGGCGTGTTCGAGCACCGCTACCCCGACGCCGACGCCCGGCTCGGCGACCTCGAACGCCTCGAGGCCGTCGCCGCCCGGTCCGACGACCGCGCCCGCTTCCTCGCCGACCTGGCCCTCGACCCCCCGGCCAGCACCGGCGATCTGGCGGGGGCGCCGCACCTCGACGACGACTGGCTGGTGCTGTCGACGATCCACTCGGCGAAGGGGTGCGAGTGGCCCGTCGTCCACGTCATCCACGCGTCCGACGGCAACATCCCCGCCGACATGGCGCTGAGCACCCCGGATGGCCTCGACGAGGAGCGGCGCCTGCTGTACGTCGCTCTCACGCGCGCCCGGCATTCGCTCGTCGTGAGCGCGCCGCTGCGCTACTACCACCGCCGGCGTGGCTTCGACGACGCCCACTCCTACGGCCAGCTCTCCCGGTTCCTGATGGGTGAGGCGGGCGCCGCCTTCGACCCTGTGAGCGTCGACAGCGGAGACGGCGAGCTGACGACCGATTCGGCCCTCGCCGCCGAGCCCGCGCCCGATCCCGTCGTCGGCGCCCTCGAGGCCCTCTGGCAATAAGGCGCGGCGTAGATTCCCGGACGGAATGGGGATCGACTTCGACGCCGTCATCGTCGGTGCCGGGTTTTCGGGCCTCTACATGCTGTACCAGGCACGCGACGTGCTCGGCGTGTCCGCACGCGTGTACGAGGCCGGCGACGGCGTCGGAGGCACGTGGTACTGGAACCGCTATCCCGGCGCCCGGTGCGACTCGGAGAGCTTCTACTACTCCTACTCCTTCTCCGAGGAGCTGCAGCAGGAGTGGGTGTGGAGCACCAAGTACCCCGAGCAGCCGGAGATATTGAGCTACCTCGATCACGTCGCCGACCGCTTCGACCTCCGCCGCGACATCCAGCTGAGCACTCGCGTCACGAAGGCCGTGTTCCGCGACGAAGACGACTGCTGGGAGATCCATACCGACGACGGCGCGATGGTGACCGCCCGCTTCTTCATCAGCGCCGTCGGCGCACTGTCGGCGGCCAACATCCCGTCGATCCCGGGACTCGATTCGTTCGAGGGCGACTGGCACCACACGGCCGCGTGGCCCCACGACGGCGTCGACTTCACCGGCAAGCGAGTCGGGCTGATCGGTACCGGCTCGACCGGCATCCAGGCCACCCCCGTCATCGCCCGCCAGGCCGAGCACCTGTATGTCTTCCAGCGCACGCCGAACTACAGCATCCCGGCCCGCAACTACCCGATCACGCCCGACCAGATGGCCGAGATCAAGGCCAACTACGCCGAGATCCGCCGCAAGTGCCGTGAGTCCTATGCCGGGTTCCCCTACGACATCACCGACAAGTCGGCGATGGACGTGAGCCCCGAAGAACGACTGGCGACCTACGAGCGGCTGTGGGGCGAGGAAGGCGGCTTCAAGTTCATCTACGGGTCCTATTACGACCTGCTGTTCAACAAGGACTCGAACGACACGGCCGCAGAGTTCATCCGCGGCAAGATCCGGGAGATCGTCGAGGACCCCGCCGTCGCCGAGAAACTGGCGCCCAAGCACTATCCCTACGGCACCAAGCGCCCGCCCGTCGACACCGACTACTTCGAGACGTTCAACCGGCCCAACGTCACCCTCGTCGATCTGCGAGAGACGCCGATCGCCGAGATCGTCCCGTCGGGCATCCGCACGAGCGACACGACCTACGAGCTCGACGTGATCGTGTTCGCCACCGGCTTCGACGCTGTGACCGGCGCGTTGCGCCGAATCGACATCCGCGGACGCGACGGCCGAACGTTGTCGGAGAAGTGGGAGGAGGGCCCGACCTCCTATCTCGGCCTCCAGGTCGCCCGCTTCCCGAACCTCTTCACCATCTCGGGGCCGGGCTGCCCCGGTGTGCTCGCCAACATGCCGACCGCGATCGAGCACCACGTGGAGTGGATCGCCGACTGCATCGCCTATCTACGCGCCAACGGCTTCACCCGCATCGAGGCGAGCAGCGACGCCGAGGACGCGTGGGTCGAGCACGTGCGCGAGGTCGCGGAGCGCACGCTCTATCCCCTCGCCGACTCGTGGTACCTGGGCGCCAACGTCCCCGGCAAGAAGCGGGTGTTCATGCCCTACGTCGGCGGGTTCCTTCCGTACACCCAGCGCTGCCAGAAGATCGCCGACGGCGGCTACGAGGGATTCACGCTCTCGACGATGTGATTGCTCCCTGGCCGGCGATCGTCGGCGCCGGTCTCGGCCTCGGCATCCTCTACGGCGGGTTCGGCGTCGGTGGGTCGTCGGTGGCCACGCCCGTGTTGTCGCTGTTGGGAGCGCCCGGCCTCATCGCGGTGGCCTCTCCCCTGCCGGCCACGATCCCCGCCGCGCTGGTTGGCGCGTACCCGTACCTCCGGGCCGAGGAAGCCCGCCCGCGCGCCGCGGGGTGGTCGATCCTGGGGGGCGTGCCGGGGACGATCGGGGGCGCCCTGCTTGCCCAGGCCGTCGGCGGACCTGTGCTGCTCATCGCTTCCGGCGTGGTGCTGTGCATCGTCGGTCTGCGCGTCGTGCGCCCGATCAGTGATGCCTCCCGCACCCGAGGCACGGCGCGACGCCAGAACAGGCCGGTCCTGGTCGCGTCGACCTTCGGGGTGGGGTTGTTCACCGGGCTGCTCGCCAACGGTGGCGGGTTCCTCTTGATGCCGCTCTACCTGCTCGTGTTCGGGCTCCGAATGCGCCAGGCGGTCGGAACCAGCCTCGTCGTCATCTCGGTGCTGGCCATTCCCACGCTGATCACCCACTGGGCGCTGGGCCACATCGACTGGGTCCTTGCCGGCCAGTTCGCGGCCGGGGCTGTCCCCGGAGCCCTCGTCGGCAGCCGTCTGGCCCGCCGCATCGAGGGACCCAAGGTCCGGCGAGCATTTGGCTGGTTCCTCATCGCCTTCGGCCTGGGCTTCACCGTGTACCGGCTCGTCGTCGCCTGAGCCTCGAACACCATTTCTGCGGGAGATCCAAGGGACCTCGGATCGAGGTCGGATGGCCGAGGGCGATCTTGTCCGTAGCCCGAACGGTTCGGGTCCAACGAGACAAAGGAACCCCCCTCATGAATCCGTTTCGCAAGGCCGCCGCCGGCGGTGCCATCGTGGCCGCCGCCGTCGCCGGCGGCGCCCTCGGCGCCAACCTGCTTGGCACCGCCAACGCCCAGACGACGACAACGACCCCGTCGTCGTCCTCATCCTCATCGCAGCAGCAACAGCAGCCGCCCGCGTTCCCGGCCCACGGGTCTGCGGACCACGAGTCCCAGGAGAAGGCGGTGACCGGTGACGCCGCTTCCAAGGCCCAGGCGGCGGCCGTCAAGAGTGTCGGTAGCGGCACCGCGGGAGACGTAACGACCGACTTCACCGGCCAGGGCTACGAGGTCACCGTCACCAAGGCAGACGGCACCAAGACCGAGGTCCACCTCGACAGCAACTTCAACGTCATGCAGCACGGCGGCCCGGGCGGACCCGGTGGCCCCGGCGGCCCGGGTGGCCCCGGCGGTCCGGGCTTCGGCTCCGGGAACCAGGCGCCCCCGCAGTCCTCATCGACCACGACCAACTAACCCACGCAAACCCCGTTCTGGTGACGATTCACGGCCATATCGGCCGTCGATCGTCACCAGAACGCTTATCCGGCGGCGAGGGCGGTGCTGAAGCCGCTGCCCGTGTAGGGGGTGCACTGCGACGGACTGGCCTGGTAGGTCACCTGGTCGGACGCCGACGTCTTGCTCGTGCCGAGCGGTGTGGTCACGGTGACATCGCGGCCCCCGGTTCCCGGCGGCGTCGTAGCTTCGATGTAGTTGTCCGACAGCACCTGCATGTCGGTGGCGGCGACACCGCCCACCGAAACCGTGGCGCCGGGATCGAACCCACTGCCGCTGATCAGGATGCGGTCCCCGCCCGCGGTGCTGACATCGCTTGGCCCGACCATCTTCACGGCCGGACCGTCGCGGTCGAGCAGGGCCCGGTAGGCGGGCTCGAGGCCCGCGCCCTTGACAATGCCCAAGGCGGGGTCGACCTGGGCCGGCGGCGGGTTCTCGCAGATCGTCGTGTTGTCGGCGGAGTTCACGTCCGTATACGGGAAACACGGGTAGCCGGGCCCACCGTTGGCGACGTAGTTGTTGACGAGCTCGATGTGTCCGATGGTGTGGCACCCGCCCGAGTCGAACGAGTCGAAGGGCTGGAAGTAGTCGAGGTTGTTCTCGATGTCGACGTACTCGCTGCCGGCGTCGGTGTAGAAGGTGAAGTCGGTGTTGGGGCCCCGATAGGCGACGTTGCCGGTGAGCTCGAGCTGGTCGCCCCAGCCGTGGGCCTGCGGTCCGTTGCTGTAGATGGCGCCGCCGTCGCCGAGCGTCGTCATGTAGTCGAACATGAGGTTGTCGGCGATCACGTTGTGCGAGTTCATGTTCTGATCGCTGTTCGGACTGGCCAGGTTGGTGTGCCAGCCGCCCCAGCCGATCGAGATCGCGGTGTACGGAATGTCGTTGAGCTGGTTGTGGACGACCTTGGAGTCCCGGGAATAGCCGAGCCAGATGCCGACGCCGCCCAGGTACTGATTGGCGACGTCGTGCACGTAGTTGTCGGCGAGGGTGTTGTCGCTGATGTCGCCGGAGTCGACGTCGTCGGTCGAGCCCAGCTGGATGCCGTTGGCCGCGATGTCGGTGAACTCGTTGCCCTTCACGACGTCGCGCACGGCACCCTGGATCGGCGCCGCGGCCGGCCGCCGGTACAGGTCGAGCCCCGCGCCTCCGAGATGGGAGAACGTGTTGCCGGTCACCTCCACATTGCGGGTGTTGGTGAGCACCACGTTGGCGGGTGTGCGGGTGAAGGAGGCGAACGGACACGTGCCGGGCGGGTTGGAGTAGTTGCACGTGCCTTCGGTCTTCGATGCGTTGGGACCGGTC
>JAFAUA010000118.1 GCA_019243595.1 Acidimicrobiia bacterium | reverse complement strand
ACGTCAGAGCTCCTCCGCCAAGCGGCCCTCGAGCTTGGAGAAGATCCACATGCCGATGGCGAGGCTCACTCCCGACACGACGACGAGGAAGAGCGTGTCGTTCCACGACGGCATCCGGAGGTGGTACATCGTGTCGCGGAACGTCTCAGCGAACCGCACCATGGGGTTGAACGTGTAGATGTGGCGCAGCGGAATCCCCTTCCACTGCTTCGGCACGTACGTGATCGGATACACGATCGGAGTCGCGTAGAACCACAGCATCATCAGGATCCCGACGAAGTGCTGCACGTCGCGGAAGTACACGTTGAGCACGCTGACGGTGAGCCCGATTCCGAACACGAACAAGGTGAAGAGGGCAATGAGAAAGAGAACCGCGGGGATCCACGGGATGACGAAGTTGCCGACCACCAACAGAGCAGCGGCGAGCACGCCGAGCTCGATCAGGAAGGACACGTCGAAGGCGGCGGTGACGGCTCCGACGAGGACCTCGCGCGGGAAGTAGACCTTCTTGATCAGGTTGGCGTTGCCGATGAGGGCCGCCATCCCGCCCATCATCCCGTTGTTGAGGAAGTTCCAGGGCAGGAGGCCGCACAGCAGGAAGAAAGCGAAGTTGTGCAGCCCGCTCGGGTTGCCGACCGGCGGCTTCACCTTCAGGAAGAAGCTGAAGACGATCGTGAAGATCACCATCGACGCCAGCGGGTTCAGCAACGACCACGTCCAGCCCAGGACCGAACGCTTGTACTTCCCGCGGAGCTCGCGCAGCGTGAGGTTCACCATCAGCTCGCGCGAGGACACGAGCTCTGCTGCTTTCACTCGCAGCATCGTAGTGGCGGCCGTGTGTTGACCAGCTGACCGCAGATACGCCAATTACCGTTCGTCGCCGTTGTGACGGGCGTACCTGGGCCGTTCTGGCCATGGAGAGGAAGTACCACCGGCGAGGGCGTGGCTCTTGCCGTGGCCTTGGTCGTCCTGCTCGCCCTCGTGCCGGCCGCATGGGTGGCGCTGAAGCGCTGGGCGGGCCGGCGGGCCGCCGGCCCCCTGTGGCCGCTGCTGCTGTTCGCGGTGCTCGCTCTCGCCTACGCCCTCGTGGTTCCCCCTTGGCAGACGCCCGACGAGCCGCAGCACATGGTGCATGTCGAGGTCGTACGCCGCGGTGGGTTCGGTGCCGCCGAGCAGCTGCTGCCGTTCAAGACGCCGCCCCCAGGCGTGGCCCGCATGAACGCCGACGTGCAACGCCAGATCGTCGCCTCCATGCGCGCCACCAATGCGGGGAAGTGGCTGCCGGGCGGCATCGCCGGGCTCCGCGCCGGTGCCGTCCCAGGCCCGACCGAGCTCAATCACCCGCCGCTGTACTACGACGTCGCCGCCGTGCTGTTGCGGCCCTTCGGCTCGCTTCCTGTCGTCGGGCGGCTGGCGATCCTGCGCGTCCTGGGCGTCGTTCTGGCGACCGCAGTGGTGTGGTGCTGCGGCGCGGCCGGCCGTCTCCTGTTCCCCGGCAAGCGCTGGGCCGAGGCGAGCGCGGCCATCGCGCTGGCCGTGCCGACCTTCGTCGTCTTCGCCGGCGCCGTGAACAACGACGCCCTCGCCCAATTCCTCGCCGCCCTGCTCGTGCTCCTGCTGCTCGCCGGCGTTGTCGACGCCGGCCGCATCGCCCGGCCCTTGCCCTGGTTCGGTCTCATCGTGGTGCTGCTCGTGCTCGGCGTGCTGACCAAGCGCACGTTCGTACCGCTGGTCCCCGTCGTCCTCGTCGCCATCGCCGTCCGCGTACGCCCCCATCCTCGGGCCATGCTGGCGGCGCTGGCCGCGGTTGAGGCGGTCGTCGGGCTCGTCCTCGTGACCGGCGCCGACGCCCGGCTCGCCAGCTGGCACCGGGCGACGATGACGGGGACGTCACGGTGCGCGGGCGGCCACGGCGACGAGTGGGCGATCTGCCTGACGCCCTCGTCGTACCAGGTGAGCCAGAAGGTGCCGCTCGTCGACGCCGACGAACTGGGGGGTGAAACCGTCCGGGCCGCCGTCTGGATGCGAGGGAACAGTTCAACGTTCGCCCTCGACGTGAACACCGACCACGGACCGGTGGCCCACGCCGAGGAGCAGCCCACGGCCGAGTGGCGATACGTCGTCGTGACCGGACACGTGCCCGTCAAGCCCGGCTACCTCGGGTTGGCACTGACGAAGCAGGGTCCGGGCACCGTCGTGGTCGACGACGTCAAGCTGAGCCCGTTCGACCCGAACCAGCCCGGCGCGTACACCGACCCCAGCGTCGATCTTCCAGCGCCGAACTTCATCACCAACGGCTCGGGCGAGTCAGCGGTGCTCAGCGCGCCGACTGCGCTGCCGGGTCCCATCCGGCGCGTGGTCGACGGCGCCGTCGATTCCGTCGACGGATTGGTGCGCCAGCCCGGCGCCGTCGTCGACTCGGCCGGCATCCTGACCCGGCGTGCCGCCCAGGGCTTCGGCTCGTTCTGGGGAACCGTCGGCTGGCAGGTGCCGATGCCGCTGTTCCCGGTCGCGATCCAGTGGGCGCTCGCCGTGCTCGTGGCCGCGGGCGTTGCCGGCTTCGTCGCCCTGGTGCTGCGACGGGGATTCCCGCTGGCGCCAGCCGCCGTGCTGGCGTCGGCCATCGTGTGCGTCGGAGCAGCCGCGGTCCTGCAGACGGTGCCGCCAACGGAGGTGGAGGCGATCAGCGGCCGCTACCTGTTCCCCGCCCTCGTCGCCTTCACCGTCGTGCTGGCCGCCGGCTGGCGCCACCTGTGGCCGGCCACGACGGACGCGTTCCGGCTGGTGCTCCGCCTGAGCATCCCGGCGATCCAGTTGTTGTTCATCGCCCTCGTGCTCGTGCCCTTCCTCAGCTGATCAGGCGGCGGTGATCACCAGAGCGAACGACGTCGAGACGAAGCCGTCCAGCTCGACGCGAAGGACGGGCCGCTCAGCCCACGGAATCCACGGGCGGCCGTCGACGTAGCGGTCCAGAACGCCGTCGCCGGCGTCGAAGTCGAGCGCTGCCACCTGGTGGCCCTTGGTCTCCAGCCGGGCCACGAGGCTTTCGATGTCTCGCCTCCGGTAGAGCACGGTGGGACCGTCGACCAGCGTGCGGTCGTCGCTCGAGATGTTCATCTCGGTCGTGTGCACGGCGACGCCACCGGGGCGCAGACACTGCAGTGACCGCTCGACGAAGCGGGTGCCGGCGTCGAGTGATCCGAGGTGCTCCATGGCGCAGAGCGACCAACAGAAATCGAAACCGCTGAGGTCGTCGGGCACGGCCGTCATGTCGACGGCGCGGAAGTAGACCCGGGGGTCGAACAGCTGGGGATCGCAAAGCTCCGGGCGCGCCAAACCGTCCCGGGCGCCGGTGTACTCCCCGGTGGACGCCCAGCGGGCGGCGTCGTCGTTGGTCGACGGTTGGTCGGTGGCCACGACGGAGCAGCCGCGAGCCGCGAGATAGGCGGGCAAGGGCTCGCGTCCGACGCCGAAGCCCACGCCGCGCCGACCGTCACCGACGGCGCCCATTTCATCGAGGACGAAGGTGGCGTAGGCGTACTCCCAGTGCTTCCGGTTGAACAGCGGCGCCAACCCCAGGCGGCGGCACCACTCGGCATAGGTCGGACTCGCGCATCGCGCCTGGGTGCAGAGACACGACGATGCCCGAGGCGACCACGGATCGACCGGCGGCGCCGGAGCGGCACGCGCCAACTCGAGGGCGATTACGGCCTGGTTGTACCGGGAACGCTCGAGCGCCCGCTGCTGCTCACGCAACCCCCGCATGGAGCGGATGAATGCGCGCGCCTTCGAGACGCGATCAGGCACAGCGCAGTATTGCGCTCAGCGAAGGCGGCGAAGGAGCCGGCGGCCGCCGTTCACGACGGCGTCGGGCTCGTCGTCGTCGTACTCCTCGTCATGGTCGCTCAGGTCGACGGTGTGACCGTTCGACGCGGGCAGCCGGAGCTCGGCGACGATGGCGTTGCGGTGCTCGGTGAGGGCATTGCTGATCCGGTTGCGGTCGCGCACCAGCAGGCGGGCCAGCTCGGCAACCGCCTTGCGCAGCTCGTCGGCGACCGAAGCCAGATCGTCGGACATGACGTCGACGGCCCGGTTCTCGATGTCGACGGCCAGGTCGTCGAGCGTCATCGCCAGGTCGTCGAAGCGCTTGGCCATGCGCTTGTCGACGCGAGCGGCCAGATCGGCCGTCGCGGCGCCCGGATCCGACCACGGCTCGATCTTCTCGACCAGCGTCGCCGTGGTCGCCTCGACACGCGCCAGGCGCGCGGCCATGTCCTCCAGCGCCTCTCGAATGAGTCGCTGCTCACTCACCTGTTCGTCGACGGCCTTCGACAGCAGGTAGTCGACGCGCGGGGCCACGTCCATCCCTTCCGAGGTTACAGAGGGGGTCGCGGCGGTTGGTGTACCTCGTCACATGAGCGGTTAGGCGATCGGGTGCACCAGCTCCCGAGCGTTGATTCGCCGGTCGCGGCGCAGCCTCCGGCGCTGCCGTTCGGTGGTTCCGCCCCACACGCCGACGCAGCCGTTCTTCAATGCGAAGTCCAGGCACTCGTCGATCACCGGACAGCGCTCGCAGATGGCTCTCGCTTCGTCGACCGACTCACCTCGCGTCGGAAAGAACAGCGCCCGTGACTCGGTGGCGCCGAGCCCACGACATTCCGCTTCCCGCTGCCAGGCCAGCTCCGACTCCAGTGGAAACAGGCCGACGTCGACTCCCAGCGGCACGACTCTCATCTCGTCTCCTCGCCCATCGGAGGAAGTGATCGTGCGCCCGAAGGCCTGTGGATCGCTAGAGCCGAATCCTGTGGGTCATCGGCGAAGTTGTCCACAGCGCGCCCACAGGCCGAGAGCCGACCGAGGGGCTAGCTTCCGCGTGGTGATCGCCGCGCTGGCCGGAGGAGTGGGCGCCGCCCGCCTGCTCCGGGGCCTCGTCCAGGTGTGCGAGCCCGCCGAGATCACCGCGGTCGTCAACACCGGCGACGATGTCGTCCTCCACGGGCTACACGTCAGCCCCGACATCGACACCATCGTCTACACCCTCGCCGGTGCCGTGAACCCGGAGACGGGCTGGGGCCTGACGGGCGAGACGTGGGCGGCGATGGACGCCCTCGAGCGATATGGGGGCATCACGTGGTTCCGCCTCGGCGACCGCGACCTGGCGACGCACCTGTACCGCACCCAGCGTCTTGGTGAGGGCGCGTCACTCAGCGATGTGACTCGTGAGGTGGCGCTGGCGTGGGGTCTCGAGCTGCACGTAGTGCCGATGAGCGACGACCGCGTCGAGACGCGTGTCGACGTCGAGGGCGAGGGCGAGATCGCCTTCCAGGACTACTTCGTCCGCCACCGTCACTCGGTTCCCGCAAAAGCCGTGCGCTACGCCGGTGCCGCCGATGCCCGCCCGGCGCCCGGTGTGCTCGAGACTCTGTTGTCCGCGACGCGAGTCGTGGTGTGCCCGTCAAACCCGATCCTCTCCATCGCGCCGATCATGAACGTGCCCGGGATCGAGGACGCCGTTGCCGCCCGCCGGGACGACGTCGTGGCGGTCTCCCCGATCGTCGCCGGGGCGGCCATCAAGGGACCGGCCGACCGGCTCATGGCCGAGCTCGGCGTCGAGCCGACCGTCGTCGGGGTGGCGCGGCTCTACGCGCCGTTCGCGGGAACACTGGTGGTCGACGAGGCCGATGCCGACCTCGCGTCGGCGGTCGAGGGCGAGGGCGTGCGCTGTGTCGTGGCCCCCACGGTGATGCGCGGCGCGCCGGAGGCGGCCGCCCTCGCCCGCGTCGTACTCGACGGGTGATCACAATCCTGCCCGTCGAGGGCATGCCCGAGGTTCGCCCCGGCGACGAGATCGCCGAACTGATCGCAGCGCGCATCGATCTCCTCGACGGTGACGCCGTCGTGGTCACCCAGAAGATCGTCTCCAAGGCCGAGGGCCGCCTCGTGAAGGTCGCCGACGACGCAGAACGCCTGGCGCTCATCGAGCGCGAGTCGGTGCGCATCCTCCGCCGCCGCGACGAGCTCGTCATCTCCGAGACGGCCCAGGGATTCGTCTGCGCCAACGCCGGCGTCGACCTGTCCAACGTCGACGAAGGCGTCGCCGCTCTGCTCCCCGTCGACGCCGACCGCTCGGCCCGTCACATCCGCGACGCCATCAAGGGGAGGGCTGGAGTCACGGTCGCAGTCGTCGTCTCCGACACCTTCGGACGGCCGTGGCGCCGCGGCGTCGTCGACGTCGCTCTCGGCTGCGCGGGCGTCGCAGCCATCATCGACCTGCGCGGCACCGAGGACACCCGCGGCCGCACGCTGCAGGCGACCGAGGTCGCCATCGCCGACGAGCTGGCCTCCGCCGCCGAGCTGGTCATGGGCAAGGTCCGCGATGTTCCCGTCGCCCTCGTCAGGGGCGTCGAGCCTTCATGGTTCCGCGAGTCCTCAGTGAAAGCCGAGGTCGTCCGCCCCCACAACGAGGACCTCTTCCGCTAAGCGGGTGGGGTGTGCGGCTCGTGGGGGGCGGGCTTCGACTTGGCCATCCACTTGAGGACGGCGCTGGTGCCCTCGTCGAGCTGAGTCCAGGGCTTCCAACCGAGGTGGATGGCGGCCCGGCCGGGGTCGAGGGATGAGCGGGCCAGCTCGCCGCTGCGGGCCGGGGCGTACACCGGGTCGCCGGGGACGCCGGCGTTGGCCGCCATCGTGCGGTACAGCTCGTTGACCGAAGTCTCCTTGCCGGTGCCGATGTTCATCAGCAGGCCGCTGCCCTTGGTCGCGGCGCGAGAGAAGGCGTCGACGACGTCGTCGACGTAGACGAAGTCTCGGGTCTGCTGGCCGTCGCCATAGACGGTGCACGGCTCGCCGGCGAGGAGCTTGCCCGCGAAGATCGAGACGACACCCGCCTCGCCGAAGGGATCCTGGCGGGGTCCGTAGACGTTGGCGAGCGCGAGCGCCGTGAACTCCAGCCCGTGGAGCTCGCGGTACACGCCGAGGTAGTCGGTGACAGCCTTTTTCGCCGCCCCGTACGGGGAAAGCGGGCGCTGGGGGTGCGACTCGGACACCGGAAGCTTCTCGGGCTCGCCGTAGATCGTGCCGCCGCTGCTGGCGAACACGATCTTGCGCGCCCGGCCCAGGCGCGCCCCCTCGAGGATGTTGATGGCCCCGATGATGTTGACCTCGGCGTCGAACGCCGGGCGCTCGACCGAGACGCGCACGTCGGCCTGGGCGGCCAGGTGGAAGACGACCTCTGGCTGTCGACGCTCGACCAGCTCGACCACGGCCGGGTCGCGGACGTCGAGACGGTGGAAGGAAAGGCGATGGTCGGCGGACGCCCGGGCGTCGGCCAGGTTGGCCAGCGTCCCCGTCGACAGATCGTCGATGACGTCGACCTGGTGGCCCTCGGCGACGAGGCGGTCGACGAGCGTTGACCCGATGAACCCTGCCCCGCCAGTGACGAGCGCTTTCACGAGAGCCGGGCCCCGACGAGCGCTTGCTGTCCGTCGACGTTGGTGCCGCCGCCGATCACTGAAAGATCCGACAACCGGGTCCCCTCGCCCACGACCGCTCGCTCCCCCACGATGGAATCTTCGACGATTGCCGACGCTTTCACCAAAGCACCGGGCAGCACCACCGAGGCGCGGACGGAGGCACCCGCCTCGACGCGCGCACCGGCACCGATCACCGATCGCTCGACCCGGGCGCCGGGAGCGACGTAGGCGGCGTCGCCGATGAGACTGGGGCCGACGACATCGCCGTCGACGAGCGGACTCCCGAGGGTCCACACGCCGTTGCCCCGGTCGTGAGCATCGGGCGCCGGCGGGATCCTCCGGATGCCGTCGAGCAGGTCGAGCTGGGCGCGCAGATACGTCGTCGGCGTTCCGACGTCGATCCAGTAGGCGGGCGACGCGGAGGCGAACACCCGGCCGTCCGCGACCATCGAGGGGAACACCTGGCGCTCGATCGACGACCGACCTTCGGGAATGCGGTCGAGCACCGAGGGCTCGAGGACATACGTCCCTGCGTTGATCAGGTTGCTCGGCTCGGTTCCCCGTGCCGGCTTCTCGACGAACGCGTCGACGCGGCCCTGTTCGCCCAGGGCCACGACGCCGAAGGCGGAGGGGTCGGCGACCTCGGTCAGGGCGATGGTCGCCTCGGCGCCGCGCGCTTGGTGGAAGTCCACGAGCGCACCGAGGTCCTGGTCGGTGAGCACGTCGCCGTTCACGACCACGAACGTTTCCTCGACACCAAGCGCCCGGGCCGAGAAGCCGACGGCGCCGGCCGTGTCCAGCGGCTCGGGGTCGATGGCGTAGGACAGGGCGACGCCCGCGGCCCGGTCGTCGGGGAACGCAGTGAGAAAAGCGTCGGGCTGGTAACCAAGCGAGAGGACGGCTTCGGTCACCCCGTTCGCGGCCAGGCGGTTCAGCACCCGCTCGATAACCGTCACCTCGGCGACGGGAAGCATCTGCTTGGGCGTCGTGAAGGTCAGCGGCTGCAGCCGGGTGCCTTCGCCCCCGACCAGCACGACCGCTTTCACTTCAGGGTGGTGGGCGGCCCCGGTGTTGCGGTGGTGGGCGGCGCCGCTGATGGCGTCGAAGTGGGCGCCGACGGAGCGCTGGTCGGGGTGCCGTTGGGCATCGTCGTCGGTGTGTTGTGGCCCTTCGTGCCACCGTTGGCCTTGGCGACCTTGTCCTGCCAGTTCGGCGGCGCCGGCACGTCGGTGCCCTTGGGGACGAAGGCGATCGTGACCCAGCCGTTCTTCGGCACCCGCAGGTTGTTCGGATCGCCGTTTACGAGCTTGCCGTTGCTCTTCACGACGACATAGCCGGGCTTGTTGTCGCACTTCGGCTCGCCGTTGGTCCAGGTCTGGTTCAGGACCGTGAAGCTCGTGCGGGTCAGCTTCAGACCCGGGTAGCCGGAGACGTAACGGCCAAGGGTCGCGTGCTTACCCGTGTCGAGGATCGGGTCCTGGGGCTCGATGTGGATGACGCCGTCGCCGTGGGTGTGCAACCCGATGAGGTTCGGCGGCTGGGGCAGATCGGGCAGGAAGTTGCCGCAGATGTCGAACCCGTATGCCGCGTGCCAGTGGTCGTTCACCGTCGGCTGGTCGGCCGCCGCCTTGTGGTGGGCGGCGTCGCGCGACAGCCACACGCCGAGGACGCCGAGGACGACCACGACAGCCATGAACCCGGGGAAGATCCACGATCCGGTGCCACGGCGAGTGGTCCGTCCGCCGCCCGTGCGCGCGACGCGAGAAACCTTCTTGGACGACGATGCCTTGCCCATCTCGGCCGCGCACGTTACCGGAGGTCCCAGGGGCTCCCGTCAGCGGCGCGCATCTCGGCCGCCCTCGCCGAAGGCCCGCCCGGCTGAGAGAAAGACAGCGCCCTGCCGATTAGGCAGGGCTCCTTTTAGCTCGTCGCCGAACCTTCGGTTCGGCGGCGAAAAGATCTACGGCGCGGCGTGGGGTCGCCCGCGGGACGCCCGCTGGAGCCAGGCGAGCACCGTGCGCACGGCGAGGCCGGCGGCGACGAGCGGCAGCAGCGCCCGCCGGCGACCCTGGGCAGTACGGGCCGAGAACCGCAGCAGCGACCGGTGGTGGGCAGCGATCATCCGATACGGCGCCAGCTCGCTCGAGGCGCCCACGGTGTGCACCACCCGGGCGGCCGGTTCGTAGCCCACCCGCCAGCCGGCTTGGCGGAGCCGCCAACACAGATCGACGTCCTCGACGTACATGAAATAGCTCTCGTCGAAGCGCGCGTCCTCGCCGAGGGCATCGGCCCGCAGCATCAGACAGGTGCCCGACGCCCAGTCGACGTCGGACGCGTGGGCGTGGTCCCAGTCGAGCATCCGGTATCGACGGCTGAAGCGGTTGCGGGGGGCGACGAAACCGAGGAAGGCGTGCCCGACGGCGTCACCCATGCTCGGAAAGGCGCGCACCGACGGGTACAGGGTGCCGTCGGGGTTGTCGACCCGCGGGGCCACCGCGCCCAGCCCGGGATCGGCGTCGAGGGCTTCGGCGAGCGCCTTGATCGTGCCGCCCTCGACGACGGCGTCGGGGTTGAGCACGGTGACGTACCGGCCCCGCGCCACGGCCAGCCCCCGGTTGGCCGCCGACCCGAAGCCGAGGTTGCCGCCCGTGGGCACGATGACGACGTCGGGATCGATGCGGTGCACGGCCTCGACGGAGCCGTCGGTCGACGCGTTGTCGACGAGGACGATCTCGTCGATGCCGTCAGCGCGGAGGCTGCGGATGCAGTCGAGCAGGTGGTCGCGGGCGTTGTAGTTGACGACGACGGCGCTGACCCGGGGCCGGTCAGCCACGCGCAAACCACGCCGCCGTGCGGCGCAGCCCTTCTTCGAGGGGGATCACCGGTTCCCACCCGAGGACGCGCTTCGCCAACGAGATGTCGGGCTTGCGCTGGGTGGGGTCGTCGACAGGCAGGGGCTCGTACACGATCTCCGACGACGACCCCGTGAGCTCGATCACTTTTTGGGCCAGCTCGAGCACGGTGAACTCGTTGGGGTTGCCGATGTTCATCGGGCCCACGTAGTCGCTGTCGAGCAGGGCAAGGAGGCCGCGGACCTCGTCCTCCACGTGACAGAAGCTGCGAGTCTGCTGGCCCTCGCCGTAGACGGTGAGCGGCTTTCCCGCGAGCGCTTGCACGATGAAGTTCGAGACCACGCGTCCGTCGTGGGGCCGCATCCGCTCCCCGTACGTGTTGAAGATCCTCACGATTCGGACGTCAACACCGTGTGAGCGGTGGTACGCCATCGTCATGGCCTCGGCGAAGCGCTTGGCCTCGTCGTAGACACCGCGGGGCCCGACGGGGTTGACGTGGCCCCAGTACTGCTCGGTCTGCGGATGCTCCAGCGGATCGCCGTAGACCTCGCTCGTCGACGCCAGCATGAAGCGGGCGCCCTTGTCCTTGGCCAGGCCGAGCGTCTTGTGAGTGCCGAGGCTGCCCACCTTCAGCGTCTTGATCGGGTGCTCGAGGTAGTCGACCGGCGAGGCGGGACTGGCGAAGTGCATGACGGCGTCGACCGGGCCACTGACGTGCACGTAGTTGGTGACGTCGTGCTCGACGAACACAAAGCCCTTCTCGCCGAACAGGTGCGAGATGTTGTCGACCGAACCGGTGAGCAGGTTGTCGATGGCGACGACCTCGTCTCCCCTGGCGAGCAACGACTCACAGATGTGCGAGCCCACGAACCCGGCTCCGCCCGTGACGACCACCCGCGCCATCGATCAGCTCCGGCCGATGGCGTCGTAGGTGAACCCGCGGCGGCGGACGGCCGCCGGGTCGAGCAGGTTGCGCCCGTCGACCAGGTTGCGCTCGGCCATAAGACCACCGACCTTCTCGAAATCGAGCCAGCGGAACTCGTCCCATTCGGTGAGCACCAGCAGCACCGACGCGCCCTCGCAGGCCGCGTACGGATCGGCAGCGACCTCGATCCCGTCGACGTTCTCGGTGATCGCGGGGTCGTAGGCGCGGACCCGCGCCCCCCGCTCCTGCAGGCGATGGAGCACCTCGGTCGCCGGCGAGCCGCGCAGGTCGTCGGTGCGGGCCTTGAACGTCAGGCCCCACGCCGCGACCAGCTTGTCGTCGAGGCCGCCGACCATCCGCTCGACCTTGGCGACCACCCGGTCGAACTGCTCATCGTTGACGGCGACCACGCCCTTGAGGAGGTCGAAGTCGTAGCCCGCGTCCTCGGCGATGCGAATGAGCGCTCGCGTGTCCTTCGGGAAGCAGCTGCCACCCCAGCCCGGGCCGGGCTTGAGGAACTCGAAGCCGATGCGGCGGTCGTAGCCCATGCCCAGGACGACTTCCCGCACGTCGGCGCCGACCGCCTCGCACACGTTCGCGATGGCGTTGACGAACGAGACCTTGGTGGCGAGGAACGCGTTCGATGCGTACTTGATCGTCTCGGCAGACGCCGGATCAGTGACGATCACGGGCGCCTGGATGCCCTCGAACAGGGCGGCGACCCGACCGGCCGTCGCCTGATCCTCGCAGCCGATCACGATGCGGTCGGGATGCAGGAAGTCGTGCACCGCCGAGCCCTCGCGCAGGAACTCGGGGTTGGACGCCACGGTGACGTCGTCACGGCCAAGCGCCTGCTCGACGACGCGCGTCGACCCCACCGGCACCGTGGACTTGTTGACGACGACCGACTCGGCCGGCAGGACCGACGCCACCGCCGTCGCCGCCTGCCTGATGAAGCTGAGGTCGGCCGAGCCGTCGGGGCCCTGGGGCGTCGGCACGCACAGGTAGCAGAACTCGCAGTCCTCGGCGGCCGCCTTCTCGCCGACGACGAACGTCAGGTGGCCACCGTCGAGCCCGGTGCGGATGAGCTCCTCGAGCCCCGACTCACGGATCGGCACCTCACCGCGGGACAGCTGGTCCACGCGGTCGGGCAGCACGTCGGCGCACACCACCTGATGGCCCAGATGCGAGAAGCAGGCGGCGGTCGTCAGCCCGACGTATCCCGCCCCCAGCACTGCGATGCGACTCATTGACTCAATAGCTCCTTCACCAAACGTTCCAGGGGTTCGTGGTAGTCGGCCAGCAGCGGGACGCCGCCGAGCCGCAAGGCTGCATTGTCGAGGACCGAATACGCGGGCCGGGGTGCCGGGCGCGGCGGATCGAGCTCGGCGGTCGTGATCGGCTGGACCTGTTCGGGATCAAGGCCGGCCAGCTCGGCGACCTCACGCGCCAGCGCGAACCAGGTCGTGGGGCCTTGGTTGGTGACGTGGAACACGCCCGGCCGGCGCTCGACGACCAGGCGGCGGATCATCTCCGCCAGGTCCTCGGTGAACGTGGGGCAGCCGTGCTGATCGTCGACAACGGTCAGAGCCTGCCCCGAGCGCGCCCGCTCGAAGATCGTCTTCACGAAGTTCTTGCCCCAGCGGCCGCACACCCACGACGTGCGCACCAGGGTGTCCTCCGGACCGAGCTCGTGCTCGCCGCCGAGCTTTGAGCGCCCGTACATCGACACGGGGTTCGTGGCGTCCCACTCGACGTAGGGCTGGTTGGCGTGCCCATCGAAGACGTAATCCGTCGACACGTAACAGACGCGCGCCCCGACGAGACGGGCGCCCTCGACCACGTGGCGAGTGCCGAGGGCATTCACCGCGAAGGCGTGGTCGGGGTCGAGCTCGCAGCCGTCGACGTTCGTCCACGCCCCGGCGTGGACGACGGCGTCGGGTGCCGACGCCCCGAGCACCTGCAGGACGGCGTCGCGGTCGGAAACGTCGAGCTGCTCGTGCGCAGCGGCGACGACTTCGTGGCCTGCGAACGCGCTGACGAGGTCACGACCAAGCGCGCCACCCGCACCGGTGATGAGGACCCTCACTCGCCTCAGCGTAAGGGGCTGGCCGAGAACACCCCTCTAACAGGGTGCGACGGTCGTCGGCGGCCCGCCCTTGCTCGCCACCGTCGTGGGCGTGGTCGTGGGATTCGGCGGCGCCGGGGTGTCCCGGACGCCGGTGTAGTCGGACCCGATGACCAGGGCGACGTCGACGGTGCGCAGGCTCGGGTCCGAGACCAGCCGCGGCGCGTTCTGGAGGTAGCGCTGCAGGAGCTGCGCCTTGTCGAGGCTGCCGGGCGCATAGCGGATGAGCGACTGCGCGTACCGGCCGCCCGATGCGGTGCCGCGGTCGGCCACGCTGAAGCCCGGGCCCTGGAGGGCCACGGAGACCTGGGCGGCCACCCCGGTTTGGCCGGTGCCGTTGAGGACGCGCACGCGCGTATTCGCAGGGGTGACCGGAGGGGCGGGTGGCGGGGTGATGCCGTTGATGCGGTCGATCAACGGCTGGGCTTCGGGCTGCTTGAGGCGCAGCACGTCGGCGGTGAGGCCGCCGATGCGGGTCGTGAACGGCGACGTCGGCAGGGTCGCCATGTCGACGGTGTCGGCGTTGAGC
>JAFAUA010000071.1 GCA_019243595.1 Acidimicrobiia bacterium | reverse complement strand
GCGCATTGCTATCGCGTCAGACGATGGGGGCGGCGTGGCCCTCCCAGTAGCGGTCGCGCAGCAGGCGCTTGTAGAGCTTCCCGGTCGGCAGGCGGGGCAGCTCGTCCTCGAAGTCGACCGACCGGGGGCACTTGTAGTGCGCGATGTTGTCGCGGCAGAAGGCGATGAGCTCTCGCTCGAGGTCGGGGCCGGCGTCGATCCCGGGCATGGGCTGGACGATGGCCTTCACCTCTTCGCCCAGGTCGTCGTTGGGAACGCCGATGACTGCGGCGTCCATCACCTTGGGATGGGTGATCAGAAAGTTCTCGGTCTCCTGCGGATAGATGTTCACGCCGCCCGAGATGATCATGTAGGTCTTGCGATCGGTGAGGTAGAGGTACCCGTCCTCGTCGAGGTACCCGACGTCGCCGACGGTGCTGGTGTCGCCCGTGCTGTCGCGAGATGCAGCCGTCTTCTCGGGGTCGTTGTAGTACTCGAAGTTGGTCGCGCCCTTGAACCAGATGGTGCCCGAGGTGCCGGTGGGGCACTCGTTGCCGTCCTCGTCGAGGATGAGGATCTGGGCGCCGAGCGCCTTGCCGACGGTGCCGGGGTGGGCGAGCCACTCCTCGGAGTTGCAGAAGGTGAACCCGTTGCCCTCGGTCGCCGCGTAGTACTCGAGGATGATCGGACCCCACCACTCGATCATCTGCTGCTTCACCTGAACCGGGCACGGCGCCGCCGCGTGGACGATCGACTCCAGGGAGGACACGTCGTACGCCTTGCGGACGTCGTCCGGCAGCTTGAGGAGCCGGGAGAACATCGTCGGCACCATCTGGGAGTGGGTGATGCGGTAGCGCTCGACCAGTTCGAGGAACTGCTTGGCGTCGAAGCGCTCCATCACAACCGACGTGGCGCCGAGGCGAAGGGCGACCGACACGCTTGCCTGGGGCGCCGAGTGATACAGCGGCGCCGGCGACAGATAGGTCATCCCGTCGCTGAAGCCGAAGAGGATCTTGATGCCGGCCATCAGCGGCAGCGGCTCCTCGGGATGGCAATCGGGCAGCGGGCGGAAGATGCCCTTGGGCTGACCTGTGGTGCCCGAGGAATAGAGCATCGCCGCACCGAGGCGCTCGTCGTCGGCGGGCTCGGCCGGGTGCTTGGCAGTCACCTCTTCGTACGGCTCCCACGGCTCGCCGGGCGCGTCGGTGTCGACCATCAACCAGCGCTCGACGTTCGGGCACAGCGCCGGCAGCTCCTTGGCCGTCTCGGCCAGCGCCGCCGAGCTGACGACCACCCGGGCCTCGCAGTCGTTGACGATGTACGCGGCTTCTTTCGGTGCCAGATACGAGTTGATGCACGTGTAGTACAAGCCCGTGCGTTCGGCCCCGCCCTCACACTCGAGGAGCCGGGGATTGTTCTCCATGAAGAAGGCCACGTGGTCGAGGCGCTGCAGACCCTGTTCACGGAAGACGTGCGCCATCCGGTTGGCGGCCGCCTCATACTCGCCGAACGTCAGCGTCTTCCCCGAGTTCGCCATGATGATCGCCGGCTTCTCGGGGACGGTCCTTGCGAACTCTCGAGCGAACACGCCCGAAACCTACGCCAGGGTCAAGTGCCCTCGCTGACGACCTCGATCAGCGACACCAGGTTCCCGTCGGGGTCGCTGAAGATCGCCTTGCGCCCGGCGTCGCCGACGTTCTCGACCGCGCTCGTCGTCAGTCCGCGCTCCGAAAGCTCTTTTACCGCGGCATCGAGGTCGTTCACCGCCATGGTCAGGATGCTGTGCCCGGCGCGTTCGGGGTCACGGAGCACGTACGCCCAGCCGCCGGCCACCACCGACCACATCACCTCGTGCTCGTGGGCAACGACATCAGGCGGACGCCCGAAGAGCTGCTCGTACCACCGAACGGCGCGATCGAAGTCGCTCACCGCCAGCCCGACGAACAGCACGTCTGCGTTCACGCCTTCATCCTGCCCGACGACCTTCGTCAAGCTCGTCCGTGCCCTTCGCCAACCCAACCCGCCTCCG
>JAFAUA010000589.1 GCA_019243595.1 Acidimicrobiia bacterium | reverse complement strand
TGCTGAGCGGCGAGGTGTTCTCCTCGTACTCGATGACCGAGCCGCACGCCGGCGCCGACCCCACGCTGTTCAAGACGCGCGCCGTCCAGGACGGCGACGAGTGGGTGATCAACGGCTGGAAGTTCTTCTCCTCCAACGCCAAGACGGCGTCCTTCCTCATCGTCATGGCCGTGACCAATCCCGACGTCACCCCCTACAAGGGGATGTCGATGTTCCTGGTGCCGACCGACACGCCGGGCATCAACATCGTGCGCAACATCGGTATCGGCGGCGAACGGATGAATGAGGGGTCCCACGCACTCATTCATTACGAGGACGTGCGCGTCCCCGCTGACGCTTTGCTCGGTGGCGAGGGTCAGGCGTTCGTCATCGCCCAGACCCGCCTGGGCGGCGGCCGCATCCACCACGCCATGCGCACGATCGGTCTGGCCCAGAAGGCCCTCGACATGATGTGCGAGCGGGCCCTCAGTCGCGAGACGCAGGGCAGCATCCTCGCCGACAAGCAGTTCGTGCAGGGGTACATCGCCGACTCCTACGCCCAGCTCATGCAGTTCCGGCTGTTCGTGCTCTACACGGCGTGGGAGATCGACAAGTACAACGACTACAAGCGGGTCCGTAAGGACATCGCGACTGCCAAGGTCGTCATGCCCACTGTCCTGCACGACATCGCCTGGCGGGCGATGCAGGTGCATGGTGCCCTCGGCGTCAGCAACGAGATGCCGTTCACCGGCATGGTCAACGCCGCCGCCGTCATGGGGCTGGCCGACGGGCCGACCGAGGTCCACAAGGTCACCGTCGCCCGCCAGCTGCTGCGCGACTACCGGGGCACCGAGGGCATGTGGCCGACCGAGTGGATCCCCGGCAAGATCGACGCCGCCAAGGCCAAGTTCGCCGAGTACCTCGAGCTCGAGGTCGGCAACCTCTAAGTGGTTCGGTTCGACTGAGTGCGGGCCGCCGTCTGCCCCGCCTACGGGGCACCTGACGTCGTTCGCGTCGAAGAGCTTCCTGCGCCGACACCCACCGACGGCCAGGTACGCGTGCGGGTGACGGCGGCATCCGTCAACTTCCCCGACGTGCTGGTCATCGCCGACAAGTATCAGATGAGCGTGCCGCCGCCGTTCGTGCCGGGCAGCGAGTTTGCCGGTGTGGTCGATGCGCTGGGCGACGGCGTCGAGCGGCTCGCCGTTGGCGACCGAGTGTTCGGCGCCTCGTTCGTCGGCGCCTTTGCCGAGCAGATCGTCGTGTCGGCGTCATCGGTGACGCCGACGCCCGACGGCGTCGACGATGGCGAGGCCGCCGCCTTCGGCGTGGCCCACCGGACCGCCTACAACGTGCTGCGATCCGTCGCTCGTCTGCAGGCTGGCGAGGAGCTCGTGGTGCTGGGCGCCGGGGGCGGGGTGGGACTGGCCGCCGTGCAGCTGGGTGCCATCCTCGGCGCCTCAGTGACGGCGGTCGCGTCCTCGACCGACAAGCTCGACGCCGCCGCCTCGCAGGGCGCGAAGAAGATGATCAACCACCGGGACGGAGACCTGCGTCAGGCGCTGCGCTCAGCGCTGCCCGACGGCGCCGACGTCGTCGTGGATCCCGTCGGCGGCGACCTGGCCGAGCCCGCCCTTCGCAGCCTGCGATGGGGTGGTCGCTTCGTCACCGTCGGGTACGCGTCGGGCACCATCCCGCGCATCCCGCTGAACCTGGTGCTGCTGAAGGGCGTGCACGTCTTGGGCTTCGAGATGCGCGGCTTCGGCACCAACGCCTCCGACGAGCTGGCGCGCAACGAGGCCGAGCTCATCGACCTGTTCGCGTCGCGCCGTGCGCTTCCCTACATCGGCAAGCGATTCGCGCTCGATCAGGTGGTGGACGCCCTGCGCTTCGTCGCCGACGGAAAGGCCGTCGGCAAGGTCGTGCTCGAGGTCGGCTGAACGGCTGGCGCTCGCTACTTGCCCGTCCACTGCGGCGGGCGTTTTTCGACGAAGGCCTTGGCGCCCTCGGCGGCGTCGGCGCTGCCGAACACGAGGGCAATGTCGTCGGGACCGGCCCAGCCTCGCTGGGGGTCGACGAGCGCCGCCTCGCGTAGCAGACGCTTGGTGACCTGCAGGGCGAGCGGCCCGTTGGCCGCGACTTTCGACGCCAGCTCGAGGGCGGCGTCTCGGAGCTGGTCCCCGCGCACGACGCGGTTGACCAGGCCGATTTCCTTGGCGCGGTGTGCGTCGATGACATCGCCCGTGAGGCACAGCTCCATGGCGATCGTGAGCGGGATGCGGGCGCTCAGGGTTGTGCCTCCGCCAGCGGCGAACAGACCGCGCTTCACCTCGGCCAGTCCGAACCGGGCGTGGTCGGCGGCCACCACGAGGTCACACGACAGGACGAGTTCGAACCCACCAGCGACGGCCGGACCGTTGACCGCCGCGACCACCGGCTTGGGGAAGCCACCCTTGTTGAACCACATGAGGGCGTTGAACGACCCCATGTCCGCACTGCCGCCCTCGCGCGCTTCGCTGAAGGCGCGCAGGTCCATGCCCGCGCAGAAGGCCTTGTCGCCGGCGCCGGTGATGACAACGGCGCGCACTCCGTCGTCGTCGGCCGCCTCTCGCAGGCTGTCGCTCAGGGCGTTGATCAACGCCGGGCTCAGCGCGTTGCGGGCCTCGAGACGGTTGAGGGTGAGTACCAGTACGTGGTCGACCCGTTCGTTGAGGAGCACGTCGGTCATATGAGAATGACCCTATCAAGATGGTAGAGTAGGCTTCTCGTCGATGATCCACCTGCGGAGCGCTCGGCTGCTCGACGTCGAGAAGGGCGAGTTGCTGGAGCCAGGTGAGCTGCTGGTCGACGACGACCGCATCGTCGAGGTGGCGCCGACGTCTGTGCCGGCCGACGCCGAGACCATCGACCTCGGCGACCTGACCTTGCTCCCCGGTCTGATGGACATGGAGGTCAACCTCCTCCTCGGTGGTCCGAACCACGAGAGTCCGCTGAACCCCGTGCAGGACGACCCCGCGCTGCGGACGCTGCGCGCCGTCGCCAACGCCCGGCGCACGCTGCGGTCGGGGTTCACCACCGTGCGGAACCTCGGGCTGTTCGTGCAGACCGGTGGATTGCTGCTCGACGTCGCCCTCAAGAAGGCGATCGACTTCGGGTGGATCGACGGTCCTCGAGTCGTCCCCGCCGGCCACGCCATCTCGCCGACGGGCGGCCACCTCGATCCCACGATGTTCCAGGCCCTCGCGCCGCACGTCCTGCCGATCACGGTCGAGGAGGGCATTGCCAACGGTGTGAACCAGGTGCGCGCCGCGGCCCGGTATCAGATCAAGTACGGCGCCGAGCTGATCAAGGTGTGTGTTACAGGGGGCGTGATGTCCCACACCGGCCCGCCCGGTGCGCAGCAGTACTCCGACGAGGAGCTGCGGGCGATCGTCGACGAGGCGCATCGTCGAGGCCTCAAGGTGGCGGCCCATGCCCACGGCGACGACGGCATTCGCGCCGCCGTCAAGGCCGGCATCGACTGCATCGAGCACGGCTCACTCGCGAGCGATGAGACGTTGCGCCTAATGATCGAGCGGGGGACGTTCCTTGTCGCCACCACCTATCTCGCCGACGGGATGGACATCTCGCGCGCCGCGCCGGAGCTGCAGGCCAAGGCGGCCGAGGTGTTCCCGCGGGCCCGGGCAACGATCAGCCGGGCGATCGAGCTGGGCGTGAAGGTCGCGTGCGGCACCGACGCGCCGGCCATTCCTCACGGCCGCAACGCCAAGGAGCTCGTCGCCCTGGTCGATCGCGGGATGAAGCCCATCGACGCACTTCGCGCTGCGACGACAGTGTCCGCCGAGCTGATCGACGTCGAGGACCGCGGGCGCCTGGAGGCCGGTCTGCTGGCCGATGTCATCGGTGTGCCCGGCGACCCGCTGTCGGACATCGGCGTCACCGAGAAAGTCCGCTTCGTGATGAAGGGCGGACGGGTCTTCCGCAAGGACTAGATGGAGCTTGACGAGTTCCGAAGCGCGCTCGACGCCTGGCTCGACGCGCACGCCGCTGAGCTGGCGCCGCCGTTCGAGGGCACCGGCACGCTCGACGAGCAGATGGCGCAGTTGGCGAAGGTGAAGGGCGCCGCCTACGACGCGGGTTGGACGCGATGGGGCTGGCCGGAGCGTGTCGGGGGGCTCGGCGGTTCGCCGCTGCTGCGCGGGTACCTGGGCGAGGCGCTGACGTTGCGTGGCCTCGTCGATCCCGGCGGCTACTCGATGGTCGAGGTCCTCGCCCCGACGATGATCGACTACGCAAGGCCGGAGCTCGCCGCCGAGATGGTGCCTCGTCTGCTGCGGGGCGAGGAGCTGTGGTGCCAGGGGTTCTCCGAGCCGGGGACGGGGAGCAACCTCGCCGCATTGGCGTGCCGTGCCGTCCGGGACGGCGACGCGTGGCGGGTCACCGGCCAGAAGGTGTGGACGAGCTTCGCCCAGTACGCCCAGCGCTGCGTGCTGCTCACACGCACTGGCCCGCCCGAGTCGGCGCATCGGGGCATCACCGCGATGTTCGTCGACATGGCGACCCCGGGTATCACCGTCCGGCCGCTGGGAACGATGCACGGAGGCGCCGAGTTCTGCGAGGTGTTCTTCGACGACGTCTCCGTGCCGCTCGACCGGACGCTCGGCGAGGAGGGCCAGGGCTGGTCGGTCGCGATGGACCTGCTGCCGTTCGAGCGGAGTACGGCCCTGTGGCACCGGACCGCGTTCCTCAACCGTCGGCTCGAGCAGCTGCTCATTGATGCCTCGTCCGACTCCTTGTCGGCCGCCGAGATCGGCGACGTGTTCGTCCAGCTGTTCGCGCTGCGGGCGCGTTCTCGCGGCACGCAGCACCGGATGGCCGCGGGGGAGCGCCTGGGCCCGGAGACGTCGATCGACAAGATCCTGCTGGCCACGACCGAGCAGGCGCTGTTCGATCTCGTGGGTGCCGCGCTCGCCGAAGATGTCGCCCTCGGCGACGACACCGCCGCTGAGCAGTGGCGCGCCCAATACCTCTACTCACGGGCGGCGACCATCTACGGCGGCAGCGCCGAGATCCAGCGCAACATCGTGGCCCGACGGCTGCTCGATCTTGGAGCCGAGGCCTGATGGACGCCGGCGAGCTCGAGCTCTTCCGTAGTGCGCTCCGGCAAGCGACCACGAACCACACCGGCAAGGCGCTCGAAGACGCCCTCGACGAGCTCGGCTGGCGGGACGCCTTGGCTGCCGACCGACAGGCCGCGGTGTCGACGCTTTTCGAACTGCAGGGAGAGGCCAACGCCACCTCGTCTGCCCTCGACGTGGTGATGGCGGGCCGGCCCGCGGTGCTCCCGCCGTTGGGTTCGTACGACCAGCCCACGGTTCGGGGGCTGGGCACGTACGCCTTCGCCAACAGCGCTCTCGACGGCGTCACGGTCCGTCCGGTCGACGGCATCGATCCGTCCCTCGGCCTGGTCGAGGTGACGGGTCGGCTGCCGATCACCGATGTCTCGTCCTGGTCCGACGCTGTTGCCGCCGGCCAGCTCGCCCTGGTTCACGAGCTGATCGGCGCATCGCGGGCGATGCTCGAGCTGGCGCGCACCCATGCACTCGAGCGCGTGCAGTTCGACCGGCCGATCGCATCGTTCCAAGCGGTCCGCCACCGTCTGGCTGAGTGCCTGGTTGCCATCGAGGCCGCCGGCGCGGCTGCCGAGGCGGCGTGGGAGATGGAGACGCCGCTCTCGGCAATGGCGGCCAAGGCCGTCGCCGGCCGCAGCTCCCGCGTCGTCGCCAAGAACTGCCAGCAGGTGCTCGCCGGCATCGGCTTCACCACCGAGCATCCCTTCCACCGCTATCTGCGCCGGGTCCTCGTGCTCGACGGTCTGCTGGGCGACACCCGCACGCTGACAAAGCGGCTCGGCGAAGAGCTTTTGAGGACTCGCCGGCTCCCACCGCTCCAAACGCTCTGACTCCCGGAGTGTTTGCGCGATCCGTGGTGATATAGACGACAGATCGCGCAAACACGGAGGGTCGTGTGCCACGAATCGAACCGATCCCGCTGGACGAGATGGCTCCCGAGCCGCGGCGCATCATCGAAGAGGGTGTCGCGAGCGGGATGTACGCCACGCCGATCCCGCTGCAGATCTTCGCGTACAAGACCCAGCAGATCCTGATGACCAACGCGGCACGGTCGGCATGGGGGCAGCAGTCGTTGCTCGGTGGCCGGATTCTCGAGCTCCTGCGCATCAGGAGCGCGCAGCTGGGCGAGTGCCAGCCGTGCATGCAGTCGCGCAAGCACGAGTCGATCACCGACGAGGACGTCGCCTGCTTGCTGGCGCCCGGGCAGGGCGAGCTGACCGAGCAGGAGCGGCTGGCGGTGGAGTTCCTCGACCTGCTGTCGGCCGACCACCACGCCATCGACGACGAGACCTACCGGGAGTTGGGGAAGGTGTTCACGGCCGCGCAAATCATCGAGCTCGGGTTCGCCTGCGCCAACTCGATGGGCCTGCACCGCTTCATCCACACCCTCGACGTCTACGGCGACAGCGAACCGGTCATCCCGTACGACGCCGGCCAGGTCGACAGCGCGAAGCAGGCCGCGGCCCCGGCGGACGCGTCGTGACGGCCACCGTCCTCGTCACCGGCGCCATGGGACTCGCCGGCGCCAACATCTGCCGCCAGCTCGTCGAACGCGGCGATGCGGTGCGGGCTCTC
>JAFAUA010000538.1 GCA_019243595.1 Acidimicrobiia bacterium | reverse complement strand
GCGCGACGGGGCGCGGCCGGTCGACGTCCTCGGCTTGGCCAACGCGCCGGAGGACAGCCGGCTCCACTGGCTGCCCCGCGACCTGCCCCCGGTCCCCGTCGAAGTCGTCGCCACCGGGCCCAAGGCGCTCGCCCTCGCCGGGGCCGAAGCCGACCGCGTCGTGCTGGCCGTCGGCGCCGATCCCGAGCGCGTCGCGTCGGCGGCCGGCGTGGCCCGGGGAGCGGGCGCCGAGCGCATCGGTGCGTTCGTCAACGTCGTCTGCCACCCCGACATGGCGACGGCTCGTCGCATCGGCGCCGGCGGGTTCGCCACGTTCGCTCGCTTCTCGGCGATGGACGGCACCGTGCGCAGCCCGATCGACGCCACTTCCGAACGCGTGCTCCATGACGTGCACGACAGCTACGACATGAACCAGCACACGCGTGCCGGTTCCCCCCAGGCCGCGCAGCTGACGCCCGAGTTCGTCGACCGCTTCGGCATCGTCGGGCCGGCCGACCACTGCGTCGGCCGGCTGCGGGAGCTGGTCGCGCTCGGCGTCGACCGATTCATCGTCGTCGGCCCGTCTATGGACGCCGAACAGGACGAAGCCCGTCTCGCCCAGAAGATGTTCGTCGGGGAAGTGCTCCCCGCCATCCGGGAGGTGTCCGATGCCCCATGACCTGGTGATCGCCGGCGGCACCGTCGTCGACGGGACTGGCGCGCCGCCCCGGCTGGCTGACGTCGCCGTCGACGGCGACCGCATCACAGCCGTCGGCTCCGACGTCGGGGGGGCACGGCGTCACGTCGATGCCGACGGGGCGGTCGTGACGCCCGGCTTCGTCGACGTTCACACCCACTACGACGGGCAGGCGACGTGGGATGAGCGCATGACCCCGTCGGCCTGGCACGGCGTCACCACCGTCGTCATGGGCAACTGCGGCGTGGGCTTCGCACCGGTGCGGCCGTCGGACCACGACACGCTCGTCGAGCTGATGGAGGGTGTCGAGGACATCCCGGGCACGGCCCTGCACGAGGGCCTGAGCTGGGACTGGGAGAGCTTCCCCGACTACCTCGACGCCCTCGAGCGCCACCCGCGCGACATGGACGTGGCCGCCCAGGTGCCCCACGGGGCCCTGCGCCTCTACGTCATGGGCGAGCGGGGCGCGGCGCGTGAGCGGGCGACCGACGACGAGGTCGCGGAGATGGCGCGCCTCGCCGGCGAAGCAGTCGAGGCCGGTGCCCTGGGGTTCACCACCTCGCGCACGCGTAACCACCGCACGAGCCGCGGCGACTGGACCCCGACGCTGACGGCCGCCGCCGGCGAGTTGGCGGGCATCGCCGAGGGTCTGGGAAGCGTGGGCAAGGGCGTGCTGCAGGTCGTCTCCGACTTCACCGACCCCAAGGAAGAGGTGGCGACGGTTCTCGGCATGGCCGAGTCGTCGGGTCGGCCGCTGTCGATCTCGCTGACCCAGGTGTCGACCAGGTCCGAGGGCTGGCGGTCGCTGCTCGACGCGATCAGCGCGGCCAACGACCGCGGCCTACAGGTGAAGGCCCAAGTCGCCGCCCGGCCGGTGGGGATCCTGCTGGGCCTGCAGTCGACGATCAATCCGCTGGGCGCGTCACCGACCGCCCGCTCGATCGGCGCCGACGTCGGCGCACTGCGCGCCGACGACATCCGCGCCACGATCCTCGCCGAGATGGCCGGACACTCCCTGTTCCCCTGGGAGCAGGTCTTCAGGCTCGGCGACCCGCCCAACTACGAGCCGTCGCCGGAGGCGAGCATCGCCGCCGAGGCGGCACGCGCGGGCGTCGCGCCCGAGGAGTTGGTGTACGACGCGGCGCTGGCCGACGAGCTCCTCTACGTGCCGTTCCTGAACTACGCCGACGGTGACCTCGAAGCGGTACGGGCGATGCTGACCCATCCCCATACCGTCCTCGGCCTGAGTGACGGCGGCGCCCACGTCGGCACGATCTGCGATGGCAGCTTCCCGACGACGATGTTGACCCACTGGGTCCGCGACCGGAGTCGCGGCGAGCGTCTGCCGCTCGAGCACGTCGTCGCCATGCAGACCTCGCGCACCGCCAAGCTCGTCGGGTTCCTCGACCGGGGCGTCGTCGCGCCCGGCATGCGCGCGGACCTCAACGTGATCGACATGGACGGGCTGCGGCTGCACAGCCCGTCCATCGTCCACGATCTGCCTGCCGGCGGTCGCCGCTTCGTGCAGAAGGCTGCCGGCTACCTCCACACCTTCGCTGCCGGCCAGGAGACCTACGCCAACGGTGAGCCGACCGGCGCCCTGCCTGGTCGCTTGGTCCGCGGCAGCCAGCCCGCACCGAACGGAGCGTCCCTGTGAGCAACACCTATCCGATCATCAGCGCCGATTCCCACATCACCGAGCCGCCGAACACCTACGTCGACTTCATCGACCCTGCGTACCGCGACCGCGCCCCCAAGCTCGTCGACGGCGGCGAGCAGCTCGGAGACGTGTTCGTCATCGACGGAATGAAGACACCGGTGCCGATGGGACTGGTGGCCGCGGCGGGGAAGCCCGCGGAGGAGATCCGCTTCATGGGTGTGAAGTTCGACGACATCCACCGATCGGGTTGGGATCCGTCGGCCCGCCTCGCCGACCAGGAGCGCGACGGCGTCAGCGCCGAGATCCTGTACCCCACCGTTGGGATGGCGCTGTGCAATCACCGGGACGGCGACTACAAGAAGGCGTGCTTCGACGCCTACAACCAGTGGATCGCGTCGTACTGCGAGGCCGATCCCACGCGTCTGCTCGGCGCCGGCCAGACGGCGCTGCGCACGCCGGAGGAGGGCATCGCCGACCTCGAGGCGGTCAAGGCCCTGGGCCTGCGGGGCGTGATGATGCCCGGGAACGCGGCATACGAGCACGACTACGACCACGCCGACTGGGACCCGTTCTGGGAGGCCGCGGTCGAGCTCGGCCTGCCGCTGTCGTTCCACATCCTCACCACCCGCGCCGAGAAGCTGCGCGGCCCCCGGCTCAACGGCTTCCTCAACGTGGTCCGCGGCTGCCAGGACATCATGGGCACGCTGGTCTTCGGTGCGGTCTTCGAACGCCACCCGAAGCTGAAGGTCGTCTGCGTCGAGGCCGACGCCGGCTGGGTCCCCCACTTCATGTACCGGATGGACCACGCCTTCAAGCGCCACCGCTACTGGATGCAGCCCGATCAGCAGCTCACGAAGCTGCCGTCGGAGTACTTCGCCGAGGGCATCTACATCACGTTCCAGGACGACTGGACAGCGTTCGCCCAAGCCGACCACATGAACTGGCATCGGCTCATGTGGGCGAACGACTTCCCGCACTCCGACTCCACCTGGCCCTGGAGCCAGGACATGCTCGCCGAGCACACGGCGCAGCTGAGCGAGGAACAGCGCCAGGCCATCCTGTGCGGCAACGTGGCCGACCTCTACAACATCGACCTCAAAGGCCTGCCCATCGCCGCCTGACGCCGGCGGCGGTGTCGCCGATTCCGTTCTGGTGACGATTCACGGCCATATACGCCGTCGATCGTCACCAGAACGAGATAGCGGTCCGGCCCTCCTACGCTCGGCCGGTGCTCCACCACCTCGTCTTCTGGGTGCCAGACCTGGCGCGGGCCGACGAGTCGTGGCAGTGGCTGCTCGGTCAGCTCGGCTACGAGCGCGACGGCACCTTCGACGACCGGCTGATCTTCCGGCACCCCGACGGCGTGGCGATCGCTCTCGAGCAATCCGCCGACATGGTCCCCGGGATGCTCTACAGCCGCATGCGCCCTGGCCTGAACCACATGGCCTTCCGCGTCGCCTCGCCGGAACTGCTCGGCACGATCCTCCAGGGCGCCACTGCACACGGGTGGTCGCCGCTCCCGAGCGACCGCCACCCAATCGCACCGGGGAACGAAGTGGTTTACCTCGAGGACCGGGACGGCTTCGAGATCGAGCTGGTCGCACCGACGCACGCGTGATCCTCCCCAAGGAGCGCGATCCCCGGTTCATCACCATCCGCCGCGGGGGAACGCTCACCGACTCCGATCATCGGCTGCTCGCGCTCTGGGCGGCCGCGTGCGCAGAACATGTGCTGCACCTGTTCGAGGCTGTGCAACCGTCCGACCCCCGGCCCCGTCAGGCGATCGAACACATCCGGGCCTGGACGCGAGGCGAGATCAAGATGATGGAGTCGCGTGCCGCGGGTGGCCACGCCATGGCTGCGGCCCGAACGCGCACCGGGGCGGCCCGCCATGCGGCGTTCGCTGCTGGGCAGGCGGCGGTGGTTGCACATGTCGCCGCCCATGAGCTCGGTGCCGCCGCCTACGCGATCAAGGCGGCGCGGGCAGCCGCACCCGGCGACGAGGAGCGCGTGGGCCGGCTCGAGTGCCGGTGGCAGCGCGACCAGCTCCCCGACGAGATCCGTGAGCTGGTGCTCGACGATCAGCGATTGCGAAACAACATTTGCTGGTCGGTCTTCGACTGCTGACCGAACCTCACGCCGAGCGGCCGGCTCGGCATGCTGTAAGCATGCGTGCGCGATGGGCTTCTACCGCGACCGCGTCCTGCCGCTGGTCACCGAAGTCGCCCTCAGCGGTAAGGAGTTCGAGCGCGTGCGGGCGCGGGTGACTTCCGGTCTCGAGGGCGATGTGGTGGAGGTCGGTTTCGGCACCGGCCGCAACGTGCCCCACTACCCGCAGGCGATCAAGCGGGTCCGGGCCGTGGAGCCCGCACAAGGCGGCCGCCGCTTCTCCGCCAAGCGGATCGCCGCTAGCTCCGTCCCGGTCGAGTTCGTCGGCCTTTCCGGCGAG
>JAFAUA010000221.1 GCA_019243595.1 Acidimicrobiia bacterium | reverse complement strand
CGTCGAGCCCGTGGCGATGATCAGCTGGTCGAAGCCGACGCGGTACGTCCGCGCCCCTTCGATGTCGCGCACCTCGACCTCGCGTTTGTCGAGGTCGATCGCCGTCGCCTCGTGCAGGGCCCGGGCGTCGATGCCGTTGGCCCGGTGCTCTTCAGGCGTGCGCACGACGAGCTCGTCGACGCTCTTGATGTCGCCGCCGATGACGTAGGGAATGCCGCACGCCGAGTAGCTCGTCCACGGTCCCTTCTCGAGGGCGATGACGTCGAGGTCGGGCCGCATCTTCTTGGCGAGCGACGCCGCGGTCATGCCGCCGGCGTCGCCTCCGATGACAACCAGTCGCTCGCTCATGGTTGGAGCCCCCGGTTCCACCACGCCGGCTTGGTACGCGCCTGCTCGGTGGCCCACACGAAGTGGTGCCTCGCCGACGCCCGCAGCAGGAGGCCATTGAGCAGCCCGAGGGCGAACCAGCGGAGGCAGCCCCTCGGCGTCTCGCGCACGACGGCCAGCACGCTGGCGACGGCCCAGGCCCAGAGGATGGCGTTGTAGGCGGGCAGCTGTTCGGGCGAGAGACCCTCGGCCTCGGTGAGAACGGGCAGACCGCGCCGCAGCTCCCAGGGCCACAGCGAATAGTGCACGGCGGTGCCGGCCAGCGCCGTGCCCGTGGCGAACGCCAACGGCTTGTCGAAGCGGTCACCGCCCCGCGTCGCGGCCCAGAACAGGAATGGCAGGTTGATGGTCCAGAAGGCGAGCGAACCACCGAGACCGAGCCACGGCTGCAACACCAGGCCGACGCCGGCGTTGAGCTCGTAGCCGTGGTGGGCGGCCGTGCCGAGCGCCGTCAACGCCATGAACGGGCGCTTCACCTTGCTCACGCCGCGAGCACCCGCTCTGCCATCGCGCCGGCGGTCAACAGTTCGAAGCCGAGGTCCTGTGCCCGCCCGATGACCCGATCGAATGCAGCCAGCCGTTCGTCCTCGGCACCGGTGATGAACCCGTGGCAGATGCTGACGAACAGCCCGTCGTTGCCGGCGACCTTCTCGATCGCGGCGGTCCACGATTTTTCGACGTCGCCGGGAGGTGACGGCGGGTCGGCGAGGTAGTGGGCTCCGTCGACGCCGTTCCAGACGAACGGCACCTGCGCCAGGCCCGACTCGAGCACCGCCGTGCGCATCCCGTCGCCGAGGCTGGCGTCGTAGCGGTAGCCGAGCGACGCCAGCAGCTCGGCGGTCTGCGCACCGCGACCGCCGCCGGGCGCACGGAAGCCCGTCGGCGCAGCACCCAGGGCGGCCGCCAATGCATCGGTCGACCGCCGCGCCAGCTTCTCCTCGTCGTCGGCGTCGAGGGCGTCCCACTGCTCGTGCGCCCACCCGTGCATGCCGACTTCGTGGCCGCGCTGTGCGATCTGCGCGACCTGGTCGGGACGCTCCTCGCCGTGGCGCCCCTCGACGAACACCGTCGTCGTCAGACCTCGGCGTTCGAAGACGTCGAGGAGGCGCGAGGTCCCGTCGTCGAGGTGGTCGACGGTGAAGCAGGCGACAGCCACCTGACGGAAGATACGCCTCCTTCAGCGCGACAATTGACCGTGGCCGTTCGCCCCGACTGCCGGCACTACTCGACGCGCACCGTCTCCTCGGGTGAGGTCGTCGAGCGCTGCCGCGTCGACGCCAACGAGAAGGTGCCGTTCGCCTGTCCCGAAGGCTGTCTGTTCTTCGAGCCTCGCGCCGTCAGCGACGCCGGCTGGCACCAGGCCCCGAAACGCGACGAGTAGCACCGCCGTCAACGGCCGCTACGACAGCGCGCCAGCCACGTCGGCGAAGAACTCCGAGCGTGCGAGGACGCGATCGCATCCCGCCTGCTCGGCGGCGGCGATGACGTCGCGCATGGTGTGCCGGCAGAAGCCGACGGTGCGGGCCTGCACGCGCGGAAGGACGTCGACGGCGCCGGGACGGGTGAGGTCGAGGACGACCAGATCGGCCTCGATACCGGCCAAGTCGTCGGCCCGGGCCACGAACGTGGCACCCGGCGCCGCGGCCGCGACCTTCGAACGGTCCATCAGGTCGGGGACGTAGGCGGCAACCTTCATCGCTTCACTTCACCTCTTCACCTTGTGTCGCTGCAGGTGCTGGAACGCCTTGGACGCGCCCCAGGCCATACCGGCGTCGGCGAGCGCGGGGTCGACGTCGGCAAACGTCGCCGGCGCCAAGTCATAGACGTCGTCGGGAAACAGCCGCTCCTGTTGCTCGTCCCGTTGCACCGGTGGAACACCCGCGTTCTCGAGCACGGCGGTGGGGTAACGAACGGCAGCGCGCAGCAACGACAACGGCGTCGTGCGTTGGTCGTCGATGTCGGCCTCGAGCAGGGCACGCAGCTCCGGCACCACCTCAGCGGTAGCCCGCCGGCCGGCCTCCGCGGCAGCGGCACGCACGTCGTCGTCGACCTCGCCATTCCACGCCGTCATCACCCGCACGACCGAGCGCTCGACCCACGACGGGAGCACAGCTTCGATTGCGTCGGCCAGCGCCGCCGCTTCCTTGTCCACCAGCAGCAGCCTACGAGTGGCCCCCAACTACGCTGACGCCGTGTTCAAGAGCCGGTGGTTCGCGGTCGCGCTGTTGATCGCGTTCGGGCTGTCGGTCGCCGCCTGGGCCACCCAATCGTGGACCGACACCAAGCCGCTCGCCCCACCGCCGGGCGTCAAGCAGCAAAACCCCGACACTGTGAAGTTCCAGTGCCCGGCCCCGTGGGGGACGGGCAGCGTCGAGGGCCCGAAGACGACGGTGCGGCCGGTCGTCGGCACCCCGTGCGGCCAGCGGAGCGCCCGCCGCAACCTGGCGATCGCCGACGTCGCCATCGCCGGCATCGGTCTCGCCTTTGTGAGCG
>JAFAUA010000184.1 GCA_019243595.1 Acidimicrobiia bacterium | reverse complement strand
GACGGCCCACTGCAGCGGTTGGCGATACCCCACCGCGTTCGCTCCGGTGAGGGGCAACATCACCCCGACCTTGAGCGGGCCCGTACTGCCGCCGGAGCTGCACGCCGCGAGCGCCCCCGCGAGAACGCACACCGCGACAACACCTCTCCAAGTCCGTGAGTTCGCTCCGTTCGTGCCCGTTAGTCAACCGCTACGCGCGACTTGGAGAGGTTCTTTCGGGCAGTGGCAGGGCCAGCGTGAACTCGGCGCCCTCGCCGTTGGCGTTGTGGGCTTCAGCGGTGCCGCCGTGTTCGGTGGCGATGGCGGCGACGATGGCAAGGCCGAGACCGGCGCCGGTGCCGGTACGGGAGCGGTCGGCCTGCCAGAAGCGGTCGAAGACGTGGGCCTGGGCGTCGCCGTCGAGGCCGGGGCCGTGGTCGCGGACGGAGATCGTGGCGGTGCCGTCGACCCTGCGGGTGCTGACTTCGATCGGGCTGCCTTCGGGCGTGTGGGCCAGGGCGTTGGTGACGAGGTTGGCGACGGCCTGGCGGATGTGGGCCTCGTCGCCCTCGACGACGACGGGCTCGGGCGCGTCGAGGGTGATGCTGCGGTCGGGGGCGACGGCGACGGCATCGCTGCACGCGTCGGCGGCGATGACGGCGAGGTCGACCGGTTGTTTGTCCGGCGGGCGGGCCTGGTCGAGGCGGGCGAGGAGGAGCAGGTCCTCGACGAGGCCCTCCATGCGGCCGGACTCCTGCTCGATGCGGCGCAGGATCGTGGGCAGGTCGACCTGGGCGTCCTCCCCGCTGACCCGGAAGAGCTCGGCGAAACCCTGGATGGAGGTGAGCGGCGTGCGCAGCTCGTGGGATGCGTCGGCGAGAAACTGGCGCAGGCGCTGCTCGGTGGCCTCCCGTTCGTTGAAGGCGTCCTCGATGTCGTCGAGCATGGTGTTGAGGGCCAGGCCGAGCTGGCCGACCTCGGTGGGGCCCTCGGCGGGGACGCGCTGGGACAGGTCGACGTGGTCGCCGGCGGTGATCGAGCGGGCGGTGGACGCCATCTCCTCGAGAGGATGCAGGCCGCGGCGAAGGATCAGCCAGGAGCCGAGTGAGAGCACGAGGAGGAGGGCGACGCCGCCGGTGATCTCGACGTAGAGGAGGCGGTGCAGGGAGGTGGTGATGTCGGTCAGCGGCACGGCGACGACGACGGTCTGGTCCTGCTCGCCGAAGCCGGGGCCGGGCGCGACGAGGACGCGGTAGTCGCCGGCGTCGAAGAGGCGCTGATGGCCGTTGGCGGTGAGCTTGGCCGGCAGCGTGGGCGGCGTGGCGGTGGTGCTCAGCTCCAGGTTGGTGATGACGGCGCCGCTGCTGTCGCGCAGCTCGCCGTAGGTGCCGGGGGCGACGACGAGGGGCGGCGGGCCACCTTGTCCGCGGGGGCCGCCTTGTCCGTCGCGGCCGCCGTCACGGCCCTGGGGTCCTTGGGCGGGGCCGCCGCGGCCGGCTTGGTGGTCGAGCTCCTGGGAGACGAGCGGCATCGAGGCGCGGACCTGGTCGTCGAGGCGCTTGTACTGCGAGCGCGAATAGAAGGAGTAGGTGGCCACACCGAAGATGGCGAGGCCGATCGTGAGCAGCGTCAGCAGGGCGAGGACCAGGCGGACGCGGAGGGTCATCACCCAGCCTTTTGCAGGGTGCGGGTGCGTCGCCGGGGCAGGGAGCCGTCCGACACGACCCCCTCCCCGGCGGCGAAGCGGCGCAGCACACGGCAGATGCCCCGCAGGTCCTCGACGGCGGTGGCGGTGACGTCGACACGGGAGTCGGCATCGTCGATCCAGTCGACGGGGACCTCGTGGATGCGCAGGCCGTTGTGCTCGGCGAGGACGAGCAGCTCGGTGTCGAAGAACCAGCCGTCGTCCTCCACGAGCGGAAGAAGGGCTTTGGCGACGTCGGCGCGGACGGCCTTGAAACCGCACTGGGCGTCGGAGAACCCGTTGTGCAGCATGGCCTTGAGGATGAGGTTGTAGGCGCGGGAGATGAGCTCGCGCTTGGGACCGCGGACGACGTGGGAGCCATGCGCGAGGCGGGTGCCGATGGCGATGTCGCTGTGGCCGGAGACGAGCGGCGCGACGAGCGGGAGGAGGGCGTCGAGGTCGGTCGAGAGGTCGACGTCCATGTAGGCGAGGACCTTGGCTGTGCTGTCGGTCCACGCCTTGCGGAGGGCCCGGCCGCGGCCCTTCTCGGGGAGGTGGAGGACGGCGGTGTTGGGCAGTTCGCGTGCGAGCCGGTCGGCTCGTTCGGGTGTGCGGTCGCGGCTGGCGTTGTCGGCGATGGTGATGCGCCAGGTGAACGGGAGGTGCTGGTCGAGGTAGTCGTGCAGTCGGTTGACCGAGGCTTCGAGCGTCGCTTCCTCGTTGTAGACGGGGATGACGATCTCGACGTCGGGGTTCACCGGGCTTCCCTCAGGGTGTAGCCCACACCCCGCACGGTGTGGATGAGCGGCTGGGCGTCGGTGTCGGCGTCGATCTTGTGGCGGAGATAGGAGATGTAGGTCTCGAGCACGCTGGCGTTGCCGGCGAAGGTGTAGTCCCACACGTGCTCGAGGATCTGGTCGCGGGTGAGGACGCGGCGGGCGTTGGCCAGCAGGTAGTGGAGGAGCTTGTACTCGGTGGGGGTCAGCTCGATGAGGCGTCCGTCGCGCCAGACCTCACGGGTGTCCTCGTCGAGCTCGAGGTCGGCGAAAGAGAGCTTGTGCTCGCCGGGGCCGACGCCCTGGGCCCTTCTGAGGACTGCTTTGACCCGCTCGATGAGCTCCTCGATGCTGAACGGCTTGGTGACGTAGTCGTCGCTGCCGAGGCGCAGGCCCTGGATCTTGTCGGCGGTGGTGTCCTTGGCGGTCAGGAAGATGACGGGGATGCGGGTGCCGGCGCCCTCGCTCTGACGGAGGCGGCGGGTGACCTCGAAACCGTCGAGGTCGGGGAGCATCACGTCGAGCACGATCAGATCGGGCTTGCGCTTGTCGGCGGACTCGAGGGCGGCGCGGCCGGTGGCGACCCGCTCAACGTCGAAGCCGTTGTAGCCGAGGCCCATCGACACCAGCTCGGTGATGTGCTCCTCGTCGTCGACGACGAGGACGCGGGGCTTGCGGTCGGCCGCCATTCGCTCGAGAACACTAGGCAGAGCTGCGGTTTCCATGAGCGTGAGAGTCGGGGTGCGGGCTTGGCCGTCTCTCAGTCGATCCTGGGAAGTTCCTCAGAGGGGATTGGCGGCGATTTTTGGCTGGCGCTGAGGAATCTCTGAGGGGCCGACGTGAGGATCCGGGTCCATGCTCACGCTCGACTCCGAACCCCAGGCCCAGGCCACCCCGGCTCTCGAGGAACAAGGCCCCCGAATCGGGGGCCTTGTTCCTCGGGACCGGCGGAACCTCGTCATCACCGCCGCCATCGGGGTGTTGGCGGCCGTGCTGTACACGTGGGGGCTGTCGTCGATGGGGTGGGCCAACTCGTACTACGCGGCGGCGGTGAAGGCGGGAACGAAGAGCTGGAAGGCCTTGTTCTTCGGCGCCATCGACCCCGGGTCGTTCATCACCGTCGACAAGCCACCGGCCGCCTTCTGGGTGCAGGCGCTGTCGGCGCGGATGTTCGGGTTCAACTCGTGGAGCATCCTGTTGCCGCAGGCTTTGGCGGGCGTTGGGTCGGTGCTGATCCTCCACCGGCTGGTGCGCAAGTGGGCCGGTGATGTGGCAGCGCACCTGGCGGCGTTGGCGTTGGCCCTGACGCCGGTGGCGGTGATCATGTTCCGCTACAACAACCCCGACGCGCTGTTGACGTTCCTGTTGCTGGCGTCGGCGTGGGCGCTGTGGTCGGCGATCGAGACCGGGCGGACGAGGGCTCTGGTGGTGTGCGGCGCGCTGCTGGGCCTCGCCTTCGAGACCAAGATGCTGCAGGCGTTCATCGTCCTGCCCGTGTTCGCGGGCGTGTACCTGTGGGCCGGGCGGCCGAAGTTGCGGCGGCGGCTGCTGCAGCTGGTGGCCGGTGGTTGTGCATTGCTGGTGTCCGCGGGATGGTGGGTCGCCGCAGTGACCCTGTGGCCGGCGTCAGCGCGTCCGTTCATCGGCGGTTCGACGAACAACTCCGTGCTCGATCTGATCTTCGGTTACAACGGCCTGTCGCGGATCTTCGGCAACGGCGGTCCGGGCGGCGCGCCGAGCGGCATCGGTGGACCGGGTGGCGTTGGTGGGCCGGGCGGGCTTGGCGGTCCGGGCGGTCCCGGTGGGGCGGGCTTCGGCGGGTCGGCGAGCTGGCTGCGGCTGTTCAATTCCGAGCTCGGCGGTCAGATCGCGTGGCTGTTGCCGTTGGCTCTGGTCGGGCTTGGCGCCGGTCTATGGCTGACGCGGCGGGCCGGGCGCACCGATCGGGGTCGGGCCGGGTGGGTGCTGTGGGGCGGCTGGGCGCTGATCACCGCCGTCGTGTTCAGCAAGGCCCAAGGGATCTTCCACCCGTATTACACGGTGGCCCTTGCGCCGGCTGTCGCGGCGTTGGCGGGCGCCGGTGCTGTCGCCCTGTGGCGGTTGGGGCGCCGGCACGTGTGGGCCAGCTGGCTGCTGCCGGCGACCGTGTTGGCATCGGCCGGTCTGGCCGTCGCCCTTTTGGATCGGACGCCGTCGTACGCGCCGTGGCTACGTCCGCTGATCGTCGTCGGCGCCTTCGTGGCCGCGCTCGGTGTGTGGCTCACGTTCCACTTCCGGGGCCGGTGGTTGTTGCTCGGGTCGGCGGCCGTCGCCGGGGTCGCATTGTTGGCCGGGCCGACGGCGTACTCATTGACGACCGTCGCCCACTCGCGGACCGGCCCCCTCGCGGCGGCGGGGCCGACGACGTCCGCTGCCCGCCGCGGTCCCGGCAACGAGACCGTCGATACCGCCCTCGTCCGGTACCTGACGTCGCACAAGGGCAACGCCACCTACCTCGTCGCCGCCTTCGGCTCCCAGTCGTCGGGCCCGATCATCATCGCCACCGGCCAACCGGTGATCACCATCGGCGGGTTCAACGGCAACGACCCGGCCCCGACGCTCGCACAGTTCCAGCAGCTCGTCGCCCGAGGCAAGGTCCACTACGTGCTGGTGAGCGGCGGCGGCCCAGGCGGCTTCGGCGGCCCTGTGGGCGGTTTCGGTCCGGGCGGCGCAGGCGGCTTCGGTGCCCCGGGCGGCCCCGGCGGCGGAGGACCGGGCGGCGGCAACAACGGCATCCGCGACTGGGTGACGTCGAACGGCACCCAGGTCGACTACGGCGGCTCGTCGACCCTGTACTACGTGGGCTGACGGGCCAGCCCGTTCTCGGCGTACCGCTCCTTGTGCACGGCCTCCACGTCCCAGTCCCACGGGTTGTCGGCGACGCCGTCGAGGTCGCGACCGAGGCGGTCGAGCGACATGTGCAGGCCGACGATGAACCCCATCTCGATGACGGCGTTCCGGTCGGCCGGCGTCTGTACGAGCTCGAGGCGCGTGGCGCCGCCCTCGTCGTGCAGCATCCACCGGATGTTGCCCCCGATGTCGGAGTGCGTGTGCTCGAACAGTGTGGGCGGCTCGACGCGCACGACCGTCCACGAGATCTCCATGGCCTCGGGCCCCTTGGCCCGGAGTTCGTACTTGCCGCCGGGCCGGAGGTCGAGCTCGATGTCGGCGTCGAAGGGCAGCCACCACTTGGCGATGCGTGCAGGGTTGGTGATGGCATCCCAGACTTCTTCGATCGGGTGCGGATACACCCGCTCGAATTCGATCTGGTAGGCGCCGTCGACCTCGACGAGCCGGCCGTCGGGCTGGGTTTGGGTGTTCGTCATCGTGGACCTCCGCTTCGTCACTTCTTCTTTGGGTTCGTCTTCGCCGACTCGGCGAGGTGGTCGCCGAGACGGTCGAGCCGGGCCTGCCACGTCGTCCTGCAGTCGGCCGCCCATCGCTCGACGGCGGCCAACGCCGACGGCTCCAGCCGGCACGTGCGAACACGCCCGACCTTCTCCGAGCTCACCAGCCCACTCCCCTCGAGCGCCTGCACGTGTTGCACGACCGCGGCCAACGACATCGGCAACGGCTCGGCGAGTTCCTTCACCGAGGCCGGGCCCCGGCTCAGGCGGTCGACGATCGACCGCCGCGTCGGATCGGCCAGAGCGTGAAAGGCCCGATCCAGGACCGCAGCATTGTTAACCATCCACTTGACTATCGCGCCGCAGAGAAGGACAGTCAAGTAAATGCTTTACTAATCTCACAACCTCTCCACGTTCTCGAGATTGCTCCGCATCTTCCGGTTCGCGCCGCGCAATGAGGGCGGCGATGGCCCCTCCGGTGGTGGCGGTGGCGGCCATGGCAGCTACGAGCGCGCTCTTTGGGCCGAGGGTGCCCAGGGGGGGTCGGAGGGGGCTGGACGGTTCCTCAGACGACGTTCCGAGTTCGTAGGCAACCCTGAGAATCGGGTTCTCGGTGACTTCACAGAAAGCACAGAGGGGCTGCGGAGGCGCGGGGCCGAGCATCTGTGCCATGAGTTCTGATCCCGCTCGCCGCCGCGACGCCGGGCTGCGGCGCATCTCCACCATCACGAAAGGCGCGGTCGCCGGCGGCCTGGTGTTGACCGCCGCCCTGTCCGCACTTGCCGCTCGGTCCTTCTCCGGGACGTCGACGGCTGCGACCCAAACCCAGACGCAGTCGACGACGGCCACCACCACGCAGTCGACGTCCTCCAGCGACGACAGCAGCAGCAGCAATCAGCTGCAGTCGCCGTCCTACTCGATCCGCTCCAGCTCGGGCAGCGGGCGCGTGTCGTCGGGGGGTTCGTGATGCGCGATCGCCACGACTTCCGCGCCCTCGGGACCGGCTGTGTCGTCCTCGTCACCGACCCGACGCGCCTCCAACCGGCCGTCGACGAGGTCACCGCCGAGCTGCACGACGTGGACCTGGCGTGCAGCCGGTTCCGTCCCGACTCCGAGCTCGAGCTGGTCAACGACAACGCCGGCACCGCAATCGAAGTGAGCCCGCTGCTGATCGACGCGGTCCGGGTCGCCCTGCGCGCCGCCGAGTTGACCGACGGCGACGTCGACCCGACCGTCGGCGACGCCATACGAGTGCTCGGCTACGACCGCGATTTCGGCGCCCTGCCGGAGAACGGCGAGGCAATCGCAACCCTCGTCAGAGTCCCCGGCTGGCAAAAGGTCCACGTCGACGAACGCCAACGCACTGTCCGCGTCCCCACCGGCGTTCGCCTCGACCTGGGGGCGACGGCCAAGGCGCTGGCCGCCGACCGGGCCGCAACCCGCGCCGCAGCCGTTGCGGGCTGCGGCGTGCTGGTGAGCCTGGGCGGCGACCTCGCCATGGCCGGTCCCCCGCCCGAGCGCGGCTGGGCGGTGCGCGTCACCGACGACCACGCGGCTCCGACCGACGCCGACGGCCAGACCGTCCTGCTTCAACAAGGCGGACTGGCGACGTCGAGCACCACCGTGCGCCGCTGGCAGCGCGGCGGACAGGAGCTGCACCACGTCGTCGACCCTCGCACCGGCCTCCCCGCCGACGAGGTGTGGCGGACGGTCAGCGTCGCTGCATCGACGTGCGTCGACGCCAACATCGCCTCGACGGCGGCGATCATCCGTGGCCACACAGCGCCGGAGTGGCTGAACGACCGAGGTCTCCCCGCCCGCCTCGTCCTTCCCGAAGGCTCGGTCGTGCGGGTCGGGGGGTGGCCGGTGTGATTGTCGCCGCCACCTCCACCAAGGCGCTGTGGTACCTGACCCGCGGCAGCGGCATCGTCAGCCTCGTCCTGCTCACGGCGTCGGTCGTCCTCGGCGTCAGCACCGCGGCGCGCTGGGCGAGTGCCAAGTGGCCCCGGTTCATCACCGAGGGACTTCACAAGAACATCAGCCTGTTGTCGATCGTGTTCCTCGCCGTGCACATCGCCACCGCGGTGCTTGACGGCTACGTCCACATCCGCTGGATCGACGCCGTCGTGCCTTTCACCTCGACCTACCGGCCCTTCTGGCTGGGCCTCGGCGCGCTGGCCTTCGACATGCTCCTCGCCGTCATCGTCACCAGCCTCCTGCGCGTCCGCATCGGCCACCGCATCTGGCGCGCCGTGCACTGGCTGGCCTACGGGTGCTGGCCGATCGCCGTCCTCCACGGCCTCGGCGCCGGCAGCGACAACGGCCAGCAGTGGATGCTGTTCATCGACCTGGCGGCCGTCGCCGTCGTTGCCACGGCTGTGTTTGCGCGATTCGTCGTCCCCGCGACAACACATCGCACAAACACCCCTCTGGTTGGAGGGAGGGCCTGATGGCGGTCGCACTCCGCGAACTGGAAACCGAAGGCATCACGCTGCCCCGCATCCTGGCGGGGCTGACGAACGACCTCGTCGAGCACCGCCGCCGCTACCCGGCGCCGCCCCTGTCCGCCCGGCCGCTCGGAGACATCACGACCGCCATCGAGCGGTCGGGGCTCCGCGGCCGGGGCGGCGCCGGCTTCCCGACCGCACGCAAGCTGCGGGCCGTCGCGGACCGCCACAGTCACAGCCGACACCCGGTCGTCGTCGTCAACGGGTCGGAGGGCGAGCCGGCGAGCAGCAAGGACGTCGTGCTCCTCACTCGCCATCCCCATCTCGTCCTCGACGGCGCCCTCCTGGCCGCGGCGGCGACCGGCGCAAGAGAAGTCATCGTCTGCATCGACGAGACGGCGACCAAGGCACTGCATGCCGTCCGCAAAGCCATCAACGAGCGGGCCCGCACCGAGGCGTCGTCGAGAGTCATCCGGGTGGCCACCATCCCCCACCGCTACGTCGCCGGTGAGGAGACGGCGTTGATCCACTGGCTCAACGGCGGCGAGGCCAAGCCGACTTCGAACCCGACGCGGCCGTTCGAGGCCGGCGTCGGCGGGCGCCCGACGCTCGTCGACAACGTGGAGACGCTCGCCCACGTCGCCCAGATCGCGCGCCACGGCCCGGACTGGTTCCGTGAGTTCGGCACCGACGACGAGCCAGGCACGATGCTCGTGACGATCACCGGTGCCGTCACGCGAACCGGCGTGCACGAGGTGCCGGTCGGCGCACGCATCAGCGAAGTGATCGCCCAAGCGGGCGGCTTTCTGTCCAGCACCAAGGCTGGCGCCGTGCTCGTCGGCGGCTACTTCGGCGCCTGGCTGTCGATCGACCAGGCCCGCAGAACAAGCCTGACCAACGAAGACCTCCGCCCGCTGGGCGCGGGCCTCGGCTGCGGCGCCATCGTCGTGCTCCCACGAACCACGTGCGGCCTGAAGGAGACGGCGCGAATCCTCGCCTGGCTTGCGAACGAGTCCGCCGGGCAATGCGGCTCGTGCGTTCACGGGCTGGCCGCCATCGCCGGCGGCTTTGCCAATTTGAATGACGGTGCCGACCTCACCCGCGGCGACGACACTGTCGACCGTCTGGTGCGCTGGGCCGGCCAGGTCGAAGGCCGCGGCGCGTGCCACCTGCCCAACGGCGCCGTCCGCCTCCTCCGCAGCGCCCTCACCGTGTTCGCCGACGACGTCGAACGTCACCTCGCCGGCCGAGGCTGCGAGCGGTGAAGATCCGCGTCGACCCCATCGTCTGCGACGGCCACGGCGTCTGCGCCGAACTGTTCCCCGAGCGCATCAGCCTCGACGACTGGGGCTACCCGATCGTCGACGATTCTCCGATCGACGACCGCCTTCTCCCGCACGCCAAGCGGGCCGTCGAGCAGTGCCCGGTGATCGCCCTCCGCCTGGAGCGGGCCCTGGCCGGCCGATGAGATTCGCAGAATCGGGCAAAATCGAGGCCCGATGGACGCTGCGGATCGCAAACCCCTGGCGATCGCCAAGCTGCTGCGCGACGACATCGACGGCATCGTCGACGACTGGCGCGAGCTGTGCCGCTGGGACCCGATGCTGCCGCCCCACAGCAACCCGCCCATCGCCGCCGCCCTCGTCTCCGCTCTAGCGGACGCGATCGACCGCCCGCAGCCGCTGGGCTGGGGTCCCGACCCGGAGATGGAAAAGGTCGTCGGCGGCTACACCATGAGCGCCGGCTCCCTCGACGTCGCCATCGGTCAGCTCGTCTGCCTCGGCGAGTCCCTGCGCCGGCGGCTGTTCGACCGCATCCCCGCCGACGAGGCCGACGAGACCCACCTGCGCCTGGAGATGATCATCGACCGGGCCATCGGCGCCGCCGCCCAGCAGGCGGCCTCCCGGGCGGAGATGCAAACGCTGATCGACGCCCCCACCGGCCTCCTCAACCGTTACGCCCTCGAGCGGGACCTGCGCCGGGAGCTGGCCCGGTCGGTGCGGTATCGCCGGCCGGTCTGCGTGCTGGTGATCTGCTTCCAGGCCGGCGACCCTGACGTCGTGGCTCCTCTCGCCAGCGCTTTGCGCGACGGCGTGCGCGCCGGCGACCTCGCCTATCGGGTCGGCGACAACGAGCTGGCCGCCATCCTGGCCGAGAGCACGGCCGATGTTGGTGCCACCGTCGCCGCCCGTCTCGAAGCCGACGGCGCCCCGCCTTTCACCTACGGCATCGCGTCCCACCCCGACGACGGCGCAGACCCCGAGGTCATCCTCGACGTCGCCCACCGCCGAGCCAGCAGGACCTGAGTTCTTTGCGCGTCTTCTGTTGTCAGACAACGAAAGACGCGCAACGAACGAAGCAGGGTCAGCCGATGCGCTTGCCCTGGGCGTCGTAACGGTCGACGCTGTCGGGGCCGGCCTCGCGCAGGATCTTCTCCTGGCGGTTGGCATCGGCGGAGTCGTCGGCGTGGGAGGCGACGAGGACCTTGCCCTTGGCGATGTCGTCGTAGGTGAGCTCCCAGTCCTCGCTGTAGTCGACAGCGCCGACGCCACCGGCGACGCCACCCACGGCGCCACCGGCAACCGCGCCGCCGAGCGTTGCAGCCCAGATACCGACACCGATGGCGGGGCCGACGCCGGGAATCACGAAGGCCACACCGCCGGCGATGGCCCCGGCCACGCTGCCGATGGCGCCGCCCTTGACGACCTGCTTGCCGACGTCGCCGACGAGGTGGGCGTCGCGGTCGCGCGTGTCGGCCTCGGTGGCTGCGTCGTCGGCCTGGGGGCCGAGGAGCGACATGTCGTCGCCGTCGACGCCTGCCGCCTCGAGAGCGTTGAACGCCTTCCGGGCCGCCGCCATGTCGGGATAGGTAGCAACGACGTTGTACGTGGACAGCTTCTCGCGTGCCATACCTCCTTCCTACCCACCATTGAGATAGCTACCGATCGCGATGGGTAGGAACTCGGCATGTCGGAGATCGGTGACCAGCTACGCACGCGCCTCGTCGAGGCGGTCGACGCCGCCACCCATCCCCAGAAGCCGCCCGTCAATCTGTACGAGACCGACGAGGCGCTCGTCGCCGTCGCCGCCCTCCCCGGCGTGATGGCCGACGACATCGAGATCACCGTCGAGCCACGGCGGTTGACGATCACCGCCGCCATGCGCACCGCGGCGCCCAAGCAGTACCTGTTGCACGAGTGGACCTACGGGCCGTACGCCCGCGAGGTCGAGATCCCCGACGACTTCGGGGCCCAGGTCACCGCCTCGTTCGGCAACGGCCAGCTGGCGATCCAGCTGGGACGAGGGACGCCTGACGGGCGCGTGACGGCCAAGCCGCGTTAACGCAGTCAGGAGAACACCGTGCAACCCGTTGGACTCGCACTGTCGAGTGAAGAACACGCGCCCAAGGAGCTGGTGCGCCAGGCCCAGATGGGTGAGGCGTCGGGCTTCGAGTACGCCCTGATCTCCGACCACTTCCACCCGTGGACGGACACCCAGGGCGAGAGCCCGTTCGTCTGGGGCGTGATCGGCGCCATCGCCCAGGCCACCAGCACGCTGCGCCTCGGCACCGGCGTGACGTGTCCCACCATCCGCACCCACCCGGTGGTGATCGCCCAGGCGGCGGCCACTTCGGGCGCGTTGATGCCGGGGCGCTTCTTCTTGGGCGTGGGCTCGGGCGAGAACCTCAACGAGCACGTCGTGGGCACCCGCTGGCCGGCGGCCAACATCCGCCAGGACATGCTGTCAGAGGCGGTCGACGTCATCCGCCTGCTGTGGCAGGGCGGCAACCAGAACTTCAAGGGCGACTTCTATGAGGTGGAGAACGCCTGCATCTACACGCTGCCGTCGCCGTTGCCCGAGATCTACATCGCGTCCAGTGGTGAGGAAGGAGCCGAACTCGCCGGCCAGAAGGGCGACGGCTTCATCTCGACCGCACCCCAGGAGGGTCTGGTCGAGGCCTTCCGCAAGGCGGGCGGTGGCGACAAGCCCACGTTCGGCCAGGTACACGTCTGCTGGTCGCCCGACGAGGCAAAGGCCCGGCGCACCGCGCACGAGGTCTGGCCCAACGCCGCCATCAAGGGCGAGCTCGGCCAGGAGCTGCCGCTCCCCCGTCACTTCGAGCAGGCCGCGGAGATGGTGAGCGAGGACGACGTCGCCGAACTGGTGACGTGCGGGAACGATCCCGAGCGCCATCTGGACGCCATCCGCACGTACCTCGACGCCGGCTACGAGTACGTCTACGTGCATCAGGTCGGTCCCGAGCAGGACGGCTTCTTCGACTTCTACAAGCACGAGGTACTCCCCAAACTCGGTTAGTCGCGGTGACAAATCCCACTGTTTGCTGCGGTTTTCATGTGGTTACCGGCGGGTACAAACAGAGTGTCAGCGAAATGCAAGGAGTGATTTTTCGCATGGGTGTTTTCGAGGAAGCCAAGGGCACTGTGAAGGAAAAGGTCGGTGAGGTCACCGACAATCCGGATCTCCAGCGTGAGGGTCAGGCCCAGAAGGACAAGGGCCAGGCCGAGCGCGAGGCCACAGAGGCACGTGCCGAGGCCAAGGCCCACGAGGGCAAGGCCAAGGCGCACGAGGTCGAGCAGGAAGCGGCCGAGAGCGCGAAGTAAATCAGAAGAAGACTTTCGGCAGGGAGTGGTCTTGGCGAGCACTCCCTGCCTAAAACGGGGAGCCCCGGCTTTAGGCCGGGGCTCCTGCGCGTCCTGACGGATGTCGCGGCGTGGGCTCGTCATAGGCCTTGGCGTAGCGGTGGTTGCCGCGCTCGTCGCGGCGCACGCTGCCCTGTTCATCTGGCCTCCGAGCAACGTTCCGACGCGAGCCGACGCCGTTGTGTCGTTCTCGGGAGACACGGGCGAGCGACTGGCCACGAGCCTCCG
>JAFAUA010000218.1 GCA_019243595.1 Acidimicrobiia bacterium | reverse complement strand
CATCTCCGGCGAGTTCTCGAGGCGGTCGACGAGCGAGGTGATCCACGTGTCGAACTGCTTGCGCACCGCGTGGTTCGGGTCACGATTGACGTCGCCCAGAAGGCGACAGACGCCGTCGAACAGCCGGTCGAAGATGCGGTCGTCGACAGCGTCGGGGAGCCACCACGGGGCTTCCTGCGCGAACCGAGAGCGCAGTGTCTCGCGACTGTCCTGGAGGAAGCGCTCGAGGCCCTTGAGGATGGCGTCGAACAGCTCGTGGTGGCGGTTCTCGGCCGTCATCATCGACAGGCCGCGGCTGGCGATCGACGCCAGTGGCAGACGCTCGACCGCTGCCGACAGCTCCTCGTCGATCAGGCGGTGGACGTCGTCGTCGTTCACGAGATCGGCCAGTCCGACTGCGAGGTCGGCGGCGTGGCCCGAGAGTTGCGTCGCGTTCTCCGGACTCGACAGCCACTCGGCGGCGCGGTCGACGACGCGCGCGTTGCGCACCCGGTCGGTGATCACGCCGGCGCTGAGGAAGTTCTCCTGGACGAACTCGCCGAGCGTGCGGCCGAACTCGTCCTTGCGTTCGACGATGACGGCGGTGTGGGGGATCGGGATACCGAGCGGATGCCGGAACAGGGCGGTGACTGCGAACCAGTCGGCCAAGCCGCCGACCATCGACGCCTCGGCCATGGCCTGCAGGTACCCCCACACGCCGGTGGCGTCGGTCAACACCGTGATGAGGATGAAGGCCACGGTCGTGACCACCAGGAACCCGGTGGCCCGCCGCTTCATCGTCCGCAGCTGGCGCTGACGCTCCTCCTGGCGGCGTACGGGCGGCGTCGACGACCCGGCGCCGGGGACGCTGCTGATGCCGGAGGTCGTCGGCGCAGCGGCGTCGGAGGAAGCTTCGGCGGTGTGGACGTCGACAGCCATGGCAGACGGGTCGGGCGACCCTGACCTGGTCATACCCGGCTCTGTCGGCGATTGAACACGGCCGTACGGACGATTCGGTCTGGACGGGGGCGCGAAGCTCGCGACGTGGGCAGCGTCGTCCTCGTTCTCGTTGTGGTGCTCGTCGTGTGGGCCGTGGTGTCGTTCGTGCGTAGCCGCAGGCACGGGCTCGAGGCCAAGCGTGGTCTCAGCATCGGCGCCGATCTCGGCATGCTGGGCGACGCACCGACTGTCGCCGTGCGCGCGGTCACGGATGCGGGTCCCCAGCGCGTCCGCCTGGTGCTCGCGCCGGAGTCGGGCCCTGAGCTCGACTTCGTCGTCTCGCTGAGTGAGGACGACTTCGGCTTCGAGCTGCTACGCACATGGCAGCGCGCCGGCAGCACGCTCGCCATCGTGATGCCACCGGGCTCCCACATCGTGCGCCTGCGGTCAGTCGACGACCTCCAGCCCCTCACTCTGCGGCGGATCGACGAATGAACGGGGAACTGACCGAAGCGGACTAACCGTGCCGCGATGTCGCTCAGGCTCGACTCTTGGCGCCGCCCGGAGTGAACGTCACCGGCAAATGCTTGATGCCGTTGATGAACCCCGAGAGCAGGCGCGACGGCTCGCCCGACACCTCGATGTCGGGGATGCGACGGAACAGCTCGCGGAACATGACGGTGATCTCGCGGCGAGCCAGATGGGCGCCCAGACAGAAGTGGGGCCCGGGGCCGCCGAAGCCGACGTGGGGGTTCGGGTTGCGGAGCACGTCGAAGCGGAAGGGGTCGTCGAAGACATCCTCGTCGCGGTTCGCCGACCAGTAATAGAGGATGAGCTTGTCGTCCTGCTTGATGGGATGGCCGCCGAGCGTCGTGTCCTGCGTGGCCGTGCGGCGCATGAAGATCACCGGCGAGGCCACGCGCACGATCTCCTCGACTGCGGTCGGCGCCACGCCGTCGAAGTCCTCGAGCCAGGTCTTGCGCTGGTCGGGGTGGTCGGTGAGCAGCTTCATCCCGTGGCTGATGGCGTTGCGCGTGGTCTCGTTGCCCGCCACCACGAGGAGGATGAAGAACGACGCCAGCTCGGAATCGGTGAGGGACTCGCCGTCGACGTTGGCGCTCACAAGCGCCGAAGTGAGGTCGTCGGTGGGGTTCTTCTTGCGCTCCTGGCCGAGCGCCGTGACCAACTGC
>JAFAUA010000125.1 GCA_019243595.1 Acidimicrobiia bacterium | reverse complement strand
TGGCAAAGCGCGTGCCGTCGTCCGGCCGTCGTCGGTCGACGAGGTCGGTGCCGTGCTGGCGATCTGCGACGACGCCCGCGTTCCCGTCACCGCCGCCGCCGGCCGCAGCGGTGTGTGCGGTGCGTCGGTGCCGCTGCACGGCGGGGTGTTGCTCGACCTGACGGGGATCAAGGGCATCGTCGATGTCGACGACCAGTCGCTGTTGCTGCGCGTGCGGGCGGGAACGTTCGGCGACGTCCTCGAGGACGCGCTGCGCGCCAAGTACTCGGTCACGACCGGCCACTGGCCGCAGTCGGTGCAGCTCTCGACGGTGGGTGGCTGGCTGGCGTGTCGCGGAGCGGGGCAGTACTCGACCCGCTACGGCAAGATCGAAGACATGGTCGTCGACATGGAGGTCGTGCTCGCCGACGGCCAGGTGGTGCACACCGGATCGGGCGGGCCACGCGCGGCGGTGGGGCCCGACCTGAACCAGGTCTTCGTCGGCAGCGAAGGCACGCTGGGCGTGATCACCGAGGCGACCCTGCGCGTGCACCCGGTCGCACCGGCGGACCGGCGGGCCGCCTTCGGTTTCGGCTCGTTCGTCGAGGGCCTCGACGCCTGCCGGCGCATCCTCCGGCGGGGCGCTACCCCGGCCGTGCTGCGGCTCTACGACGAGCCCGAGTCGCAGCGGAACTTCGAGGTGGCAGACACCTGCGCTCTGATCGTGCTCGACGAGGGCGAACCGGCACTCATCGACGGCGTCATGAGCGTGGTCGCCGAAGAGTGCTCGTCGGCAGCACGGCTCGACGACGCCCTGGTCGACCGGTGGCTCGGCCACCGCAACGACGTGTCGGCGCTCGAAGCGCTGATCCGGCGGGAGATCGTCGTCGACACCATCGAGATCGCCGGTCGCTGGGCCGCCCTCGGCCCCATCTACGACGAGGTGCGGGCCGCGGTGAATGCGGTCGAGCACACTCTTGTTGTTTCCGCCCATCAGTCCCACGCCTACACCGACGGCGCCTGTCTGTACTTCACATTCGCCGGACGCCCGCCGGTCGAGGAGCGCGACCGCTTCTATGTCGCCGTGTGGGATGCCGCGACCCGCGCTGTTCTCGCCAACGGAGGCGCCCTGAGCCACCACCACGGCGTCGGCCTGAACCGCGCCCGCTTCGTCAAGGACGCCCTGGGTCCGGCCTTCGAGGTGCTCGTGTCGATGAAGCAGGCCCTCGACCCGAACGGCATTCTCAACCCCGGCAAGCTCGGTCTCCCCGACCGCTTCGGCGAGGTGGCCTGGCCGTGAGCAACATCGACTGGAAGGCCGTCGCCGCCGGCGCCGTGGTGTCGATCGCCGTCGGCGTCCTGGCCAGCGTCGCCGCCGCCATCATCAATCTCTCCAAGGACTCCAACGGCTGGTTCATCTTCTTCTGGGTCGACGTCATCGGCGCCGCGGTTGGTGGGTACATCGCCGCTCGTCGCCGGCTCGACACCCCGCTGCTGCACGGAGCGATCGTCGGCGCGTGCGCGTATGTCGTCATCGCAATATTCGCGACCACGATCACGCTCGTCTCCGGCCACGCCCGCCCGGCCATCGCCCAGGTGATCTTTGCCGTCCTCTGGCTCGCGCTCGGAGGCACGATCGGCGGCTGGATCGCCAGCTGGCGCGCCGGACGCCGGGCGCGGCCATCCGAGTCATGACCGCTCCGGACTCCGTTCTCGGGATGGAAATCCGCCGAGAACTCGGATTTTCGTCATGAGTTCGGCGGGGGTGCTGGTCGTCGACGTCGGCACCAGCGGCGTGCGAGCCGCGGTCGTGCGGCCGGACGCCATCGTCGAGCACGTGCATTACCGCGAGGTCCTCCCGGCGACGCCGGCACCGGGGTTCGTCGAGTTCGACGCCGCCGAGATGGCGCGGGCGGCGCTGGACGTGGCCCGGGCGTCCCTAGCCAACGCCGGATCGGTCGACGCCGTCGGCATCGCCAACCAGCGCTCTTCCACGATCGTGTGGGACCGCCAGACCGGCGAGCCGGTCGGCCCTGGCGTCGGCTGGCAGGACCTGCGCACGGTCGGCATGTGCCTCGCCCTGCAGGCCGAGGGCATCCGGGTGGCGCCGAACGTGTCGGCCACCAAGCTCGGGTTCCTGCTCGACATGGCCGATCCCGACCGGGCCCGTGACCTGTGCTTCGGCACCGTCGACACGTGGGTGGCGTGGACGCTGTCGAACGGCTCGCTGCACGTCACCGACCTGTCGAACGCGGCGGTCACCGGCATGTTCCGCTCCGACGGTTCGGACTGGTCGCAGCCGACGCTCGACGCGTTGCGCGTACCCGCGTCGGTGCTGCCGTCGGTGGTCGACTCGTCGGGCGTCGTCGGGGAGGCCTCGGCCCTGGACGGGGCACCGCCGATCGCCGGCATCGCCGGCGACCAGCAGGCGTCGCTGATCGGCCAAGGGTGCGTGCGGCCCGGTCAGGCCAAGATCACGTTCGGCACGGGCGGCATGCTCGACCTCTGCCTCGGCGACGACCGGCCCGCGTTCGAGATGCGCGGCGAGGCCGGGTGCTTCCCGATCGTCGCCTGGCGCATCGGCGGACACATCACGTGGGGCATCGAGGCGTTCATGCTGACCGCCGGCCAGGCGGTCGAGTGGCTGCGCGACGACCTCGGGCTGATCTCGTCGTCGGCCGAGTCCGCCGAGGTCGCGGCGCGGTGTGACGACACCGGCGACGTGTGGTTCGTCCCCGCCCTACTGGGCATGGGCACGCCCGCATGGGACTTCGGCGCCCGCGGCACGCTTCTCGGCTTGACCCGCGGCAGCGGCCGCCCCGAGGTCGTGCGCGCCGTGCTCGAGGGCGTCGCCCACCGCGGCGCCGATCTCGTCGAAGCCGCCGAAGCCGACGCCGGCCTGTCGATCGGCGCCCTGCGCGTCGACGGCGGGATGAGCGCGAACAATGCGTTCGTCCACGCTTTGGCCGACGCCACCCAGCGTCAGGTCGAGCTCTCCCCCGTCACCGAGGCCACCACCCTCGGCGCCGCCTTCCTCGCCGGTATGGCCGTCGGCCTCTGGAAGGACACCGACGACGTGGCCACCGCCTGGTCGCCGAAAGCCGTCGTCGACCCCAGCCGCAAGACCGACCGCGAGCGCTGGTACACGGCAAGGGACCGCGCCAAAGCGTGGGTCCCCGAGCTCTCCTCGCTCGACTTCTAGCCAGCCTTGCCGGGGCGGCCGGGCGGGAGCTTGCCCCGCTTGCGGGCCTCCCGGACCCACCGCTGGGCGGTGGTGTTCGGGACCTCGTTGGCCTCGGCCAGCTCGGCGATGGGACGCGACGAGTGACCGACGAGGTTGTGGTAGATCGCGGCCACGGCGCCGTAGAACTCGTCGGGATAGCCGCGACCGTCGCCGAGACGCAGCGCCTCGGCTACGCGGGCCTTCGGCTTCCTTGCCGGCGCCGCGTTGGTGTGGTGGAAGGCGTTGGCGGCCGCTTCGATCCGCCCGACGGGGATGGCCCGCAGGTGCTCGGCTGAGACGCCGTTCCCCGTGACCTGCAGGCCGACCACCCGGTAGCGGCCGTCCTCGGCGGGCTCGACGTTCACCAGGACCTGGGCGTCTTCGGGAGCACCGCACCACTCGAACCAACCGTCGTCAGTGGGCACCAGGGGGATGGGCACGGCATCAGTATACCGTAAAGTCTCTTTACGCGTATCAATACGTACTGATACGCTGATCAGTACATAGAGAAGTCCGGGTAGGGCCCGGACAGGAAGAAAGGAAGCAATGAACGTCATGGTCGTCGCCGGAGTGGTGGTTGCCCTCCTGGCGATCGTGGTGGTGCTGAAGTCGGTCCACTTCATCGGCGCGGCCCAGGTGGGCCTCGTCAACAAGAAGTTGGGGCTCAAGAAGCTGGCGGACGACGACCCCATCGCCCTGCGGGGCGAGGCCGGCTATCAAGCCGCGCTCCTGATGCCGGGTCTCCGGTGGAAGCTGTGGCCGGTCTTCTCCGTCGAGAAGTTTCCGTGGGTCCAGGTGGCCGCCGGTCAGATCGGCGTGGTCATTGCCCAGGTCGGGAAGCCGTTGCCGATCGGCGCCAAGAGCGCCCGCTACTACCCCGAGTCAGGCAACTTCTC
>JAFAUA010000038.1 GCA_019243595.1 Acidimicrobiia bacterium | reverse complement strand
GGCGGGAACCGCACGTCGATCCAGTACCTCGACGTGGCCCTCGTGCGCGAGGGCGGGGCGTGGAAGGTGGCGACGGCCCGGCCGGCCGTGAACTCCTCCTGAGCGGGGGTTTTGCACGTTTCTGACAGAAATGTCAGGGATTTGAGGAGGAATGCCCGGCCTGGGTGGCGAAAAAGCGGGACGTCGGACCCGTGATCACCCACTGGGGGTATCGAACGATGAGTTTTGCCCACCGTCGCAGCGCGCTCCTCGCGCTGCTGGTCGCCGCGATCGTGCTGGTGTCGGCTGGGGCCGCCGCCGCCGTCAGCGGCGGTGGTTACAGCCAGGACCAGCAGGACTGCGCGAACAACGCCTCGGCGTGGAACACGCCGCCCTTCTACGACCAACACGGCTGCCACGACTTCGCTGTGAACCTCGAGACCGGCGGAACCCACAACGGCGACGCCAACTCGAACAACACCCGCTTCGGCGAGTTCGGGATCGACGAGTCGCCGAACGTCAGCAACAACCCCAGCTTCGGCGCCGAGTTCAACATCGGCGATCCTGGCACCCCCGCCAGCCCCCACTCGGGGTGCCTGGCCGCCAACACCGACGGCACCAACGGGGGTACCGGCGTCGGGTGCGGCAACAACCCCAACGGCGCGGGCTTCAGCGCCGTGTGGGACTACTACGACGTGTACTGCCCGGCGACAGCGAACATCCCGCTGAACTCGATCCCGATCCCCGACGGGGTGCCCGCGCTGAAGAACTGCGACAGCACCCAGCCGGTCGGCAACAGCAAATTCACGCCCGACACCGGGTCGCAGCAGAAGCTCGACCAGATCGCCACCCAGGGCCTGCTGCTGTACCTGGGTGCCAACGACGGCCTCGACAACGGCGAGCACGACGGCTTCAGCGGGAATACGTGCCCGGCACCGCCGGCGCCGGCGCCGGTCAAGGGCAACAAGAAGAAGCAAGCGCCGCCCCCGCCGCCCCCGCCGTGCAACCCATCCGATGGGGCGGTCAACGGTCCGTCAGACGGCGGCGCCGTCACCCTGAGCCTCACGCCCCAGAACGCAGGCAACACGCCCTCGGCAACCCATCCTGAGGGCCTCGCCAACTTCTCGTTCGGCGCGTGCGCCGACGGCATCTGCTTCGGCGCCAGTACCCAGCAGCAAACCGTGTACCAGGGCTGCAACGCTGACAACCTCTCGGGGCAGGCCGCCGCAGACGACACATGTGCGCCGGGTACGGCCCAGAACGACGACGTGTTCCACAACGACACGCCGGCGAGCACGAAGGAGTCGCCCAACTGCAACGGTGGCGGCGCCGATACCGACCTGACCTGCCTCAAGAACGCCGACGGCTCGCCCAACCCGGGCGGCGCCAACGCCTACCGCCAGTCCACGCCCCACAACATGAACGTGGAGCCGGGCGTCCAGACCTATCAGGACCCGGATCCCAACCGGTCACCGGCGGCGCCGATCGGAACGCCTGGGATCTATGTCGGTACGTGCGGTGTGTACGTCAACGACAGCAACCACACCGTCGGCAACGGCATCACCGGCCAGAACCCCGGCTACATCGTTCCCAACCAGTGCGGGTAAACAAGAACTAGCCGGCGGCCTCGCTCCCGGAAAAGGCGTAAACGACGCCGTGGACGGTACGGATCCATTCCGTTCCGTCTACGGCGTCGTTCAATTTCTGACGCAGACGGCGGATGTGTTCGGTCACGGTCTTGGAGTCCTGCCACGCCGACGAGGAGCCCCAGACTTGGTCCAGTAGCTGATCGCGGCTGAACACCTGGCCGGGCGACGAGGCGAGGTAGGCGAGGAGGTCGAACTCGCGGTGGGTGAGCACAACTCGCTGGTCACGGAGCTGGACCTCGCGGCTGCGGCGGTCGATCAGCAGATCTCCGAAGCGCAGGCCGCCCTCCGCTGACCCGGGTCGGACGCGCCGGCTGACGGCGCGCACGCGCGCCATCAGCTCACCGATCGACAGCGGCTTGACGACGTAGTCGTCGGCGCCCAGGTCGAGGCCGGCGATGCGGTCGGTTTCGGCGCCGCGGGCCGTGATCACGATCACCGGCGCGTCGGTGGCGCGGCGCAGCTGGGGGAGGAGCTCGAAGCCGTCGCCGTCGGGCACGTCGACGTCGACGAGCACGAGGTCCGGCCGTGTGTGCTCGAGGCGCTCCATGCCCTCGCTGGCGGTCGACGCCTCGGCGACCTCGTAGCCCTGGCCCTTGAGCTGAGACGCGACGACGCCCCGGATGCCGCTGTCGCTGTCGATCACCAACGCCGTCGCCACGCTCGTCGCCGCCACCTGTCTCCGAGGCAATTGTCCAAATGTTGCCACATCGTTGGCTTCGATGTGTGTTGGTGTGGTCACACTCCGCGGTCGGGAATGTCCACTTCGACACGTTCGTCCGGCCCGCGTTGGGAGGCCCGGCGGGGATCCGCCTTTGTGCTGAGGGCAACCATCCTCGTGCTTCCTCTCATCGTGGGCATTGCGACCACGGCGGCCCTGAGCTGGTTGGTCCCCCGCCCTGCACACCAGCTCGGGACGCTGTGGTTGGTCGCCGCGCTCGCCATATCGGTGGTCGCCGTCGGCGGCGTGATCCGCCTGCTCGAGCGTTTCCTTCCTCTCGTGGCGCTGTTGCAGCTCTCGCTTGCCTTCCCCGACCGCACGCCGTCGCGGGCGCGGCTGGCACTGCGCGCCGGGTCGGTCAAGCGCCTCGAGGAACGGGTCGAGGCGCTGCGCGCCGGCAACGGTCCCGAGGATGCCGCCACCGCAGCGGAGAACGTGATCGTCCTGGCGGCCGGGCTCACCGTGCACGATCGAAAGACCCGGGGACACTCCGAACGGGTCCGCGCCCTCAGCGAGCTCATCGCCGAGGAGATGCACCTCGACGCCGACGAACGCGACCGCCTGCGGTGGGCGTCGCTGCTGCATGACTGCGGCAAGGTCACCGTCGACGCCGCCATCCTCAACAAGACCGGCAAGCTCAGCGACGACGAGTGGGAGATCATCCGTCGGCACCCCGAGGAAGGGGCGCGCATCGCAGAGCCCCTGTCGGCGTGGCTGGGGGAGTGGTCGCACGCCATCGCCGAGCACCACGAGCGTTGGAGCGGCAAGGGGTATCCCCGAGGCCTCCAGGGCGAGGAGATCTCCATGGCGGCGCGCATCGTCGCCGTGGCCGACTCCTACGACGCCATGACGTCGTTGCGTTCGTACCAGGCGCCGATGACGGCGGCGGCGGCGCGTGAGGAGCTGACGCGCAAGGCCGGCATCGACTACGACCCGAAGGTCGTGCGCGCCTTTCTGCGCGTGTCGCGCGGACGCGTCAATCGGGCTCTCGGCCCCATGTCGTGGCTGACGATGATCCCCCTCGCCGGATCGGACCTGGCAGCGGCTGCGGGCGCGTCGGTGGAGCGCGGGTTCGCGGCGGCGGCCATCGCTGGGG
>JAFAUA010000019.1 GCA_019243595.1 Acidimicrobiia bacterium | reverse complement strand
CGGCGAAAGCCCTCGCGGGTCGAAGGGGTCGAGCACGACACGCGCCCGGCCGCGCGCAACGCCCGGACACCCGGGAATGCCACGCAGCACGGCGCCCGGCCCGAGCAGGTCGACCGGCCGGGCGCGCGACTCCCAGGTCGAGACCGGCGGCTGCACGCTCTCGAACACGAACGGCGGGACGAGGGCGGCGAGCTCCTCGCGCCGCTGGCGCCGCTCGTCGATCACAGCTTTGAATCGCTCCGGCGCGGCGACGTAGTCGGGGAGCTCCTCGATGGTGAGCAGCCACATGTCAGCGAGCTCATCGGGGCCGCCGCGCTCCCGGGCCCGGCGGGCGAGCTCCAGCTGGGACAGGCGCAGGCCGTGAATGGCGCGGATGATCGTGGTCTTGCTGCGCTCGCGGCCCTGAGAGAAGAGGTGCGTCGAGCGAACGGCGCGATCGAACTGGGCTCGCGTCAGCGCGGGTAGGCGGGCCCGGGCCGCGCCGGTCGCCACCTCCCGCTCGGCCTTCAGGCGCCGCTGTTGGATCTCCGGGTCGTGGGTGGCGTCGGCCACACGCATGCGGTCGATGGCCGCGAGAGCCAGACGCGGCGCCGTGCCCCACGTCGGCGACGAGCCTTCCCACTCGTTGGGTCCGCGCGAGGCGAAGTCGTCCAGGAAGGCCGCGAGCGCCTGGCGGAAGGCGGCCGCGGCCGGCTCGGCGTCCAGCCTGTTCTCGATGTCATCCATGCCCGCCTCGAACACGGCGGCGACCGCCGGGTCGTCGGCTGCCATCCTCCCGAGGCGCCACATTGCCCACGAGGGCTCTGCCGACTCGACCGACCCGATGCCCGAAAGAATCGGCGTGATCAGCGTCGGGTCGCCGAGCTTGCGCTCACAGATCTGGGCCAGCGCGCCGCTCCCGATGAAGGCGCGGAAAGTCGTGAGGATGTGCCGCCGATAGAGGTGGCGGAACAGTGGCCGGAACCCGGTGGTGACGCCGAGCAGCTTCTGGTCCGACGCACTCGCCGTATCCGGGAGCGCCGCGAGCCACCCGGCCACGCGCCGCTTGTCATCCTCGAGCTCCGGAAGGGCTTTGGCCGAAAGCGTCCGCAGGATCGTTCGGACAATCCGAAGCGACGCGGCGAGGCTCTTGTCGCCGGCCTGCGGGCGGTACGGCGGAGCGTCTGACTCGCCGAAGAAGAGGGCATCCATGTCGGCGACGTTGATGCCGGGCGTCCGCACGGCGAAGACCCGGATGTACGACGCGTTCAGGTAGGCGTAGCCGCCGAAGCAGCCGATGATGACCTTTCCGTCAGGCCCGGCGTCCTCGACATCGCGGTCGAGCAGCACGCCGTAGTCGCGCCAGGCTTCCCGCCAGCCGAGCTCGGCTTCGCCGCCGTAGGCCGACCAGCTGAGCGGACTGACGACATCGGGGAAGACCTCGCCGACGTTGCCGCGCGTGTAGATCGGAAACCGCGAGCTCGGAGTGTCGTCAACGGGCCAGACCGGTTCTGTCATCGGCCGCCTAGTGTCACAGCCATGGCCGACCATGACCACACGATCGACACGGGCAAGGGGACGTTCAGTCTCGAGGACCTCGGGCCGCTGATGCCGGGCATGGCGGAGATCATGCCGCTGGTCGGCAGCCGGATCTGGAAGTGCTACTACGCGGGCAAGGCCAAGAACCGCCCGCTTGCCGCCTTCCAGCTCAAGGAAGCGGTCAACCTCATGGAGAAGGGCGCGTTCCTGCGACCCAAGTACGTCGACAACATGCACAAGTTCATCGAGGAAGAGGTCGCCGTCGTCAAGAAGGCGATCGACAACGAAGACTGGGACGGGTTCGAGCCTGCGTTCGCGGCGATGGTCGACGCCGCGAACGCGTACCACGACGTCTACGACAAGCCGTACCTGCGGTGGAAGGTGCCCGACGCGCCGCCGCCCGACCTCGACATGACGCCTCGCGGCTAGCCGTCAGCTGGCGGCGACGACCCGGAGCACGACAACCGCGACGTCGTCGCGGGGTTCGCGGCCGCTGAACCTCGTCACCGCGCCGACGACCTCGTCGACGATCTCGGTCGCCGAGTGGCCGACTGACGCCTCCAGCACTTCCTGCAGCAACTCCTGGCCAAACGTGCGGCCCTCGTCGTCGCGTTCTTCGACCACGCCGTCGGTGTAGAAAACGACCGCGTCGCCGACCCTCAGATTGACGACTTCGTCGCGAACGTTGATCTGGGGGAAGACGCCGACGATGAGCCCCGAGCTACCGACCTGCGTCGTCGTTCCGTCGGCGCGCAGGAGCCAGGCCAGCGGGTGGCCACCGGTGGCGATGGTCATCCGGGCGCCAGTGCGGTTCGGACGCACGAGTGCCGTGACCACCGTGCAGAAGCGAGCTTCGTCGACGTCGACGTCGCCGAGGATGGCGTCGTTGAGGGTCGACAGCACACGGCTCGGGCGCCGCTCCTTGAGCGCCGCGGCACGGACCGTGTGGCGGGCGAGGCCGGCGCTGGCCGCGGCGTCCGCGCCCTTGCCGCAGACGTCACCGATCACGACCGCCCATGTGCCGTACCCGACGTCGAAGGCATCGAAGAAGTCGCCCCCGACCTCGTTTCCCTCACCGGCGGCGAGATAGCGCGCCGCCACCTCGACGCCGGGGATCGCCGGAAGGGTGTGGGGGAGCAGACTCGCTTGCAACGTGCGGGCGACGTAGGCGCGCTCGGAGAACAGGCGGGCGTTGTCGACCGCGAGCGCCGCCCGCCAGGCCACCTCCTGGGCCAACGCGAGGTCGTCGGGCCCGAAGCGGCGTTCCGGTGAGCAGGACACGAGCGTGAGCGCACCGAGAGACTTGCCGCGCGCGACCAGCGGAACGCAGATATACGACGAGAACTCGAGCCGGCGCACGAGTTCGAGGTGCTCGTCGTCTCGGCACGTGGCGCGCAGGAACTCGTCGGTCATCTCCGGCGAGAAGTCGGCGATGCCCGTGACCATGGCCCGGACGGCGGGGTGGTCGCCGACGGGATCAGGGGGATAGCGCTCGCCGAGGATGTCGACGAGGGCTTGCTTGCCGGGGTCGGCATGCACGGCTGCCATCCGTACGACTTCGGGCCCGTCGGCGATGTCGACCAGGCAGATGTCCCCCAGGAATGGAACGGCCGCGGCTGCCAGTTGGCGCAAGCTCTCGCCGAAGTCGAGCGACCCCATCAGGAGTGTCGTCGTGTCGGCCAGGAAGTGCTGCACGTCTTCAGCCCGCCGGCGGTCGGTGATGTCGAAGCTCACGCTCACGACGCCGGTGACCGTGCCGTCATCGTCGACGAACGGCGAGTCGACGGCGTGGACGACGAGGGTCGAGCCGTCCTTGCGGCGGACGGCGATGTCGGTCTCCCATGCCTCACCGGCCGCGATCCGCGCCACGGTGTGGGCGCGCGTCACCTCGTCGATCGGCTCGGCCGCCAGGTCCTCGGTTCGCCGCCCGATCAGCTCCTCCTGGGTCCAGCCATAGAGCTCCTCGACGTGGCGGTTGCACGCGACCACCCGGCCGTGGAGATCGGTGAACACAACGGCCACGCGGAGGCGGTCGAGGGTCTCGGCATCGAGTGCCGCGAGCTGTTTGATCAGTCGTCCTCTGCCTCTGTGCGGGAAATTTCAGGCTACCGAGGTGGTAGGCAAAGACTCATGGAATATCGCCAGCTCGGCCGCAGCGATCTGACCGTCTCGGAGATCAGCCTCGGGTCGTGGCTGACCTATGGCGTCGGCGTGGAGGCCGACGCCTCCCGGGCGTGCATCGAGAAGGCTCTGGACCTCGGCATCAACTTCTTCGACACCGCCAACGCCTACGGCCGCGGCGCCGCCGAGGAGTTTCTCGGGGAGACGCTCGGTGGCATCGAACGTTCCTCGTACGTCCTGGCCACCAAGGTGTTCTTCCCGATGTCCCGCAACGACCGGGGGCTGTCGGCCGCCCAGATCCACAAGCAGATCGACGCCTCGCTGCAGCGGCTGCGGACCGACTACGTCGACCTCTATCAATGCCATCGCTACGACCGGGACACGCCGCTCGCCGAGACCATGCAAGCGCTCACTGACGTCGTGCGGGAGGGGAAGGTCCGCTACGTCGGCATCAGCGAGTGGAAGGCGCACCAGATCCAGGCCGCGCTCGACATGCCTGACGCGGTACGCATCGTCTCGAGTCAGCCGCAGTACTCGATGCTGTACCGGGTGCCGGAGAAGGAGGTCTTCCCGCTCTGCGAGAAGGAGGGCATCGGCAACATCGTGTGGTCGCCGCTCGCCCAGGGGATCCTCACCGGGAAGTACGCGCCGGACTCGCCGCCGCCGGACGACTCTCGGGCGGCCAGCGAGTCGATGGGCCAGATGATGGGTCGCTGGCGGGATGACGACGTCCTCGAGGCCGTCCAGAAGCTGAAGCCGATCGCCGAAGAGGCGGGCCTGACGATGGCGCAGCTGGCGCTGGCCTGGGTGCTGCGCAAGCCCGTCGTGTCGTCGGCGATCATCGGTGCCACCCGACCGGAGCAGGTGGAGGACAACGCCTCGGCTTCGGGCGTGAAGCTGTCCGACGATGTCCTGGCCGCGATCGACGAGGCGTTGGCGCCGGTGCTCATCTAGAGAGCGCGGCCAGGCCGGCCGCCGTCGCCGCTCCCAGCTCCCAGCAGGCTTCACGGTCGTTCGTCGTCGCCTCGCCGACGACGCTGACCGGCCTCTGCACGAGCCGCCACTGCAGCCCGGTGGTGATCGTCTCGATCGCGCGCGCCGCCCCGGTCGTGTCGCTGTTGCCGTGGAGGTAGAAGCCGAACGGACGGCCCACGGTGTCCTCGAGGCACGGGTAATAGATCTGGTCGAAGAAGTGCTTGAGGGCGCCGGACATGTAGCCGAGGTTGGCCGGCGTTCCGAGCAGGTAGCCGTCGGCGTCGAGGACGTCGACCGCGGTAGCGGCCAGCGCGGCCTTCGCCACCACGTCCACGCCCTCGATGGCCTCGTTGGTCGCCCCGTCCATGACCGCATTGAACATCGTGTGCATCGTCGGCGAGGCCGTGTGGTGAACGACGAGCAGCCTCAAGTGGCCGGCCAGCGGCGGATGAAGCCCTCGTACTCGGCCGCCAGCCGCTTCGAGAAGTAGGCGGCGAGTGCGTGACGCACGGCCCCGGGCGTCTGCTCGGGAATCTGGCCGAGCATCTCCAGGTAGCGATCGGCCATGTCGTCGGTGTCGAGCAGCTCGACGACCTCGGCTGCGGTCAGGTCATGGTGGGTGATGTGCCGCCGATGGCCGGGGTAGTGGCGCTGCAGGTCGGTGAGGGCGTCGGTCATCACCCGGCGCACGAGCGGTTCAACGGGCGGCGTGCCCTGCACGGCCAAACGGTAGCGTTCGCCACGGTGACGATCACCGAGCCGCTCGGGTTCAACCCCTTCGACGCCGGGTTCCGCGTCGATCCGTACCCGGTGTACCGGCGGCTGCTCGCCGAGGACCCGGTGCACAAGACCCCATTCGGGATGGTCGTGCTGAGCCGGTACGGCGACTGCGCGGCGATTTTGCGCGATCCGCGCTCGAGCAGCGACGCCAGCAATTCGAACATGTACAAGGCGTTCATGGCCGGGCGTGACCCTGAGGAGGTCTTCGGTGCCCTGGCCGGCATGCGGCCGTTCCTGTTCATGGACCCGCCCGACCACACGCGTCTGCGCGGCCTGGTCCAGAAGGCATTCACTCCGAAGACGGTCGAGAACCTGCGGTCCCGGATCGTGGAGCTGGTCGACGAGCTGATGGCGCCGGCGCTCGAACGGGGCTCGATGGAGGTCATCGAGGACCTCGCCTATCCGCTGCCGGTGCGCGTGATCACCGAGATGCTGGGCGTGCCGATCGAGGATCACGACACGTTCAAAGGGTGGTCGCGCGAGCTGGCCGGCGCCCTCGATCCCGACTTCGCGACGCCCGAGGCCGTGGCTGAGCGGAGGGAGAACGCTGCGTCGGCCTTCGTCGAGTACTTCCAGGCGCTGATCGCCGAGCGCCGGAAGGATCCCCGCGACGATCTCCTGTCCGCGTTGATCACGGCCGAGGACGAGGGGCACAAGCTCAGCGAGAAGGAGCTCCTCTCGACGCTGATCCTCCTGTTGGTCGCCGGCCACGAGACCACGGTCAACCTCATCGCCAATGGCGTGCTGGCGTTCGTGCGGCATCCCGATCAGCTGGCGCGTCTGCGTTCGGATCCCGGACTGGCGCGCACGGCGGTGGAAGAGGTGCTGCGCTTCGACCCGCCGGTGCAGTTCACGGCGCGCGTTGCCCTCGAGGACATCGACATCGGCGACGCCGTTCTGGGCAGGGGCGACCAGGCGATCGTGCTCGTCGCCGCCGCCAACCGCGACCCCAACCAGTTCGAGCGTCCCGACGAATTCGACGTCGGTCGACAGGAGAACCGCCATCTCGCGTTCGGGCTCGGTGCCCACTTCTGCCTCGGCGCGCCGCTGGCACGGGTCGAGGGTCAGGTCGCGTTGCAGGCCGTCGCCGCCCGGCTCGACGATCTTTCGTTGGCGGTCGAGCAGCCCGAGTACAAGGAGAACATCGTGCTGCGGGGACTGGCGTCGCTACCGGTGACGTTCCGCCCCTCGGGCGCGTGAAGATCCGCATCGGCTTCGGACTGGGGACGCGCACCGCGCTCGACGCCGAGCCGTTCGCGTCGCTGGTCGACGCCCTCGAGGACCTGGGGTTCGACTCGCTGTGGCTCTCGGAGCGGTTGACGGGGCCGGCGCCCGATCCGCTGGTCGGCCTGGCGGTCGCCGCCGGGCGCACCCGAAAGCTGAAGCTGGGCACGAGCGTCATGGTGCTGCCGGGCCGCAACCCTGCGCTGGTTGCGTCCGAGTGGGCGTCGCTCGACCGGCTGTCCGGCGGCCGCACACTTCCGGCTTTCGGGCTCGGCGTTGCCGACCCGGCCGAGCAGCAGGCGTTTGGCGTCGAGCGCGGCGAGCGGGCCGCCTGGTTCGACGAAGCCCTTCCTCTCATTCGGCGCTTCTGGACCGAGGACCACGTCGACCACGACGGCGCCCGCTTCACGTTCCGCGACATCAGCGTCCGGCCCAAGCCCGTGCAGTCGCCGCCCGACGTCTGGCTCGGCGGGATCGCGCCGTCGGAGCTGCGGCGCGTCGGCCGGCTCGGCGACGGCTGGCTTCCAAGCTTCTGCACGCCGTCGCAGGCCGCGGAGGGGCGTGTCGTTGTCGAGTCGGCTGCTGCCGACGCCGGGCGTTCGATCGACTCCGAGCACTTCGGCGCCTTGTTGTTCTACGCGCGCGGCGGAGTGCCCAATGCGTTGGCCCGGATCATCGCCGCCCGCCGCCCGGGCGTGGACCCCGCCGACCTCGTCGCCGTTGGTTTGCCGGCACTGCGTGCGGTGGTCGACCGCTTCTGCGATGTCGGCTTCTCGAAGTTCGTCGTCGTCCCAATGGAGGACGCGCCCTCATGGCCCGACGAGCTCGCCGAGATCGCCGACGCCCTCCTCCCTCTGCAGACCGGCGCCGCAATGGCGCGCCCGTAGCGCGCTCGCCCGGGGCAGCCAGAGCTCAGCTGAGCTGGGCGAGGGCCTCGTCGACGGACAATCGTTCGGCGATCAGACGCCGCGATTGCAGCACGAGTTTGGGGCGGCTGAAGCCGAGGGCGCCGACGATGCGACCGGCGTGCGAATACACGGCGAGGAACTTGCGGTCCTCGACCGACCCGTCCACGACCCGCACCTCGTCGCTGTGGTGGACGTGCCCGACGAACTGGATCTTGGTCTTGTACTGATCCGACCAGAAGTAGGGGACCGGCGCGTAGGGCTCGGCCTTGTCGGGACCGGCGAGCAGAGCGCGGGCGGCGGCAATCCCGCCCTCGGCCGCGTTCGTCCAGTGCTCGAGGCGCATGTCGGTTTCGAACAGCGGGTTGTGCCAGCGGGCGACGTCACCGGCGGCGACGACACCCGGCGCGGCATGCCCCGTCGAATCGCAGACGACGCCGTTGTCGATCTTCAGCCCTGACGACCCGAGCCACTCCGTGTTCGGCGCCACGCCCACGCCGACAACGACCAGCTCCGCCTCGACCGTGGTGCCGTCGGCGAGCAGGACACTCTCGACCCGCCCAGTGCCGTGGAACCCGGAGACCCCGGTGCCCAGCCGGAGGTCGACAGCGTTGTCGTAATGGAGCGCTCCGCACGCGGCGCCCATGTCCTCACCGAGCGCCCGGCTGAGCGGCGTCGCCAGTGCTTCGAGCACAGTGACCGCCGCGCCCGCGGCGTGGCAGGTCGCCGCCACCTCCGAGCCGATGAAGCCGGCGCCGACGATGACGACCCGTCCGCCGCCGGCGACGACCCGCTCGAGATCGGCCCGGATCGCCAGGCAGTCGTCCAGTGTTCGCAGCAGATGGATGCCCTCGAGCGGCGGCACCCCGGGGAGCTGCCGCGGCGACGCACCGGTCGCGATGACCAGCCCGTCGAACGAGATCCGATCCCGGTCATCGACGACAACTTCCCGAGCTGCCAGGTCCAAGGCTGTCGCCCGCTGCCCGAGCTCCAGGTCGAGGTTGAGGCCGTCGAGGCGGTCGCCCTGACACAGCGAGACCTGTTCGACCTCGACCTTGCCCGCCAGCAACTGCTTGGACAGCGGCGGCCGGTCATAGGGGAGCTGCTCCTCGGCGCCGACGAAGACGATGCGGCCGTCGTAGCCGTCGCCGCGCAGGGTCTCGGCGGCGCGCAGTCCGGCCAGCGACGCGCCGACAACGACGACGGTGTTCAACGAAGAACTAGGAGGAGGCCCGCTGGCGCAGGACCTCGAGGGCACGATCGGCGTGCTTCTCCATGTTGAGCTCGCTCTTGATCACGTCGAGGACCGTGCCGTCGCGGTCGATCACGAAGGTCGTCCGCTTGTTCGGTCCGATGCCCCTCTTGGCGCCGTACTCCTTGGCGACGGTCTTGTCGGGGTCGGACAGGAGCGGGAAGTCGAACGTGTACTTGTCGGAGAACTGCTTTTGCTTCTCGACCTTGTCGGCGCTGATACCGACGCGCTGCGCGCCGACCGCCTCGAACTCGCCCTTGAGGTCGCGGAAGTGGCAGCTCTCCTTCGTGCACCCCGGAGTCATCGCCGCCGGATAGAAGAACAACACGATGGGCCCGTTGGCGAGCAGGTCGCCCAGCTTGCGGGTCTCGCCCGTCTCGTCGGGCAGGGCGAAGTCCGGGGCCTTGTCTCCAGGATTCATGGGCTGAAGGTACTTCCGAGCCCGTTCAATCGGCCATCCGGATGCCGCTGATGAGCTTGGTGGAATAGCGGAGGAGGATCGACCCACCCAGCGCATCGATCGCCGACCCGACCGCGTCCAGGAGAGCGGCCCGCCGATCGTCGGGAAGCATGCGGTGGTCGCTGTGGGTCGGCAGCTGGTCCAGCCATTGGTCTCGCGTGTACCGACGCTCCCAGTGGAAGACCGTGACGTCGACGGGATCGAACCGTCCGCTCGCTTCGATGGCCCGCTGCTCCGCGGTGTCGTCCGCCAGCAGCGTTCCCATCGCGTAGGACTGCTTCAGCTCCGCGACAACGCTGTCGTACGCCGCCTCGAGCACGGCCTTCGCCGCCGGCTCGTGGACGCCAAGATTCCAGAACACGCCGAGGCGTCCACCGGGACGAAGGACGTCGGCCGCTTTCTGGGGACCGATCTTGGGATCGACCCAGTGCCAGGCCTGTCCGCTCACCACTAGGTCGAAGCGCCGGCCGCCCGGATCCCACTCCTCGAACGTCGCCACGTCGACGAAGAGACCCCGACGCTCGGCGACGGCTGCCATGCGTTCGTCCTGCTCGACGCCGAGGACGTCGCACCCTCGCTCCGCGAACAGCCGGCTGGCGATCCCGGTGCCGCATCCGACGTCGAGCACGCGGTGGACCCCGGCGGACACGAGCTCATCGATGAGGGCGGCGGGGTAGGTGGGCCTCGCTCGGTCGTAGCGCTCGGGGTCCTCGCCGAAGGTGGTCGACCTTTGTCGGTCCTCGTGCATTCCCGCCATCGCCCCATTGTCCCCTCACCGTCGTAACCTTCGAAAGCAGTGGACGTCCTCGTCGTCGTCGGCGACGGCCAACCTCCCGAGCGGCTGGCGGCTCGCGCCGCCCACGTGGTGCGCACGGCGACCGCGGAGCTGGCGCCCGATGTCGTCGCCGACCTGCGCACTCGCATTCCCCGACACGTCGGCGTGGTCGGCCCCGTCGAGATGGCGAACGAGACCGCCACCCACCTCCACCACGCCGGCCTGCCGGTGACGCTGTACGCCGACGGGCACGTCGACACCCACGACGGCGTCGACATCGAGCCACTCACCGATCCCGGGCCTGCGATGGAGGCAGCCGACTCCCTGCTCGACCTCGTCGGCGACACACCGATGGTGCGCCTCGACCGCATCGGCCGCTCGCTCGACTGCCAGATCCTCGCCAAGCTCGAGTTCCTCAATCCCGGCGGCAGCGTGAAGGACAGGCCGGCGGTGGCCATGGTCGAGGCCGCCGAGCGCGCCGGTCTCATCGGCCCCGGCGGCACGATCGTCGAGCCCACATCGGGCAACACCGGCGTCGGGCTGGCCATCGTCGCCGCCCGTCGCCGCTACCGGTGCATCTTCGTGATGCCCGACAAGATGAGCCAGGAGAAGATCGCCCTCCTGCGCGCCTACGGCGCCGAGGTGGTTGTGTGCCCCACGACGGTCGCGCCGGACCACCCCGACTCCTACTACTCGGTCGCCGATCGACTCGCGAAGGAGATCCCTGCCGCCTACCAGCCCAGCCAGTATCACAACCTCGAGAACCCGGCGGCGCACGAGCGCAGCACTGGGCCCGAGATCTGGCGGCAGACGGCCGGCCGCATCACCCACTTCGTCGCCGGCATCGGTACCGGCGGGACGATCACGGGCGTCTCCCGCTACCTCAAGGCCCAGAACCCCGACATCCAGATCGTCGGCGCCGACCCCGAGGGCTCCGTGTATTCCGGCGGCACCGGACGGCCGTACCTCGTCGAAGGGATCGGGGAGGACTTCTGGCCGACGACCTACGACCCCAAGGCCGTCGATCGCGTCGTCATGGTCAGCGACCGCAACTCGTTCCTCACCGCCCGCCGCGTCACGAGAGAGGAAGGCATCCTCGTCGGCGGCTCGGCGGGGACGGCCGTATGGGCTGCCCTCGAGATCGGTCGCGAGCTCACCCGCGACGACGTCGTCGTCGTGCTCATTCCCGACTCTGGTCGCGGCTATCTCAGCAAGCTCTACAACGACGAATGGATGGCCGACTTCGGATTCCTGCGCGCCGGCGGCCAGACCGTCGGCGACGTGCTCGAACGCAAAGCCGTCGCCGGCGAGCTGCCGGCCCTCGTCCACGTGCATCCTGACGAGCCGGCGCGCGACGTCATCGCCGTGCTTCGGGAGTTCGAGGTCTCCCAGGTGCCGGTGCTCAAGGCCGAGCTGCCACTCGCCGTCGCCGAGGTGAGCGGCGCCGTGCACGAGCGCGACCTCATGGAGCGGGCGTTCGCCGACCACTCGATCCTCGACCGCCCGGTCGCAGAAGTCATGGGACCTCCTCTGCCCGCGGTCGGCAGCGGCGAGCCGGTCGAGGCCGCGGTCGAGCGCCTCGACGAGGCGGCGGCCGTGCTCGTCGTCGACGCCGGCCATCCCGTCGGCATCCTCACGAGATCCGACGTGCTGTCGTTCCTCGCACAGCGCCCGGCAGGAACGCATGACTGAGCCGCACTTCGGGTTCGAGACCCGCGCCATCCACGCCGGCCAGGCGCCCGACGAGACGACGGGCGCCGTCGTCACGCCGATCTACCAGACCTCGACCTACGCGCAGGACGAAGTCGGCGTCCACCGCGGCTACGAGTACTCGCGCACGGCCAACCCCACGCGCACCGCGCTCGAGCGGTGCCTGGCGAGCCTCGAGGGCGCGGCGTCGGGATTCGCGTTCTCCAGTGGCATGGCGGCCGAAGACGCCGTCCTGCGTGTCCTGCCCGCCGACAGCCACGTCATCATCCCGAACGACGCCTACGGCGGCACGTTCCGGCTGATCGACAAGGTGTTCGGGCCCAACGGGTTGCAGTACTCGGCCGTCGACCTCTCCGACCGGGAGCAGATCGAGCGGGCGTGGCGTCCGAACACGCGCCTGGTGTGGCTCGAATCGCCGACCAACCCGTTGCTCGGCATCGTCGACATCGGCGCCGTCGCCCGCCTCGCGCGCGAGCGCGGCGCCCGCTGCGTCGTCGACAACACCTTCGCCACGCCCTACCTCCAACAGCCACTGGCCCTTGGCGCCGACATCGTCGTGCACTCGACGACGAAGTATCTCGGCGGCCACTCCGACGTCGTCGGTGGTTTCGTCGCCGTGAACGACGTCAACCTGGCAACCCACATCGCCTACCTCCAGAACGCGGTCGGCGCCGTGCCCGGCCCCTTCGACTGCTTCCTCGTCCTGCGCGGGGTCAAGACGGTGGCGGTCCGCATGGAGCGGCACTGCGCCAACGCCCGGGCGGTCGTCGAGCTACTCGAACGTCACCCGAGTGTCGCGTCCGTCCGTTATCCGGGGTTGCCGACGCATCCCGGCCACGAGGTCGCCGCCCGCCAGATGCGCGATTTCGGGGGCATGGTCGCCTTCACGCTGGCGGCCGGTGAGGACGCCGCGCTCAAGCTCGTCAGCCGGACCCGCCTGTTCACCCTCGCCGAGTCGCTGGGCGCCGTCGAGTCGCTGATCGAGCATCCCGCTCAAATGACCCATGCGTCGGTGGCAGGGTCCGAGCTGTCGGTCGACCCTGCGCTCGTGCGTGTCTCGGTGGGCCTCGAGACCGCCGGCGACCTGGTGGACGACCTACGCCAGGCGCTCGATAGCGTCTGAAATCGGGTCAATCGGCCCTTCGCAGCACCCAAGAGGCCCGGTACTCTCGTCGGTCGGGGTGGATGTGGAAGTGACGCGACGCTCGTGGCTCAAGCGGCTCTCGGCAGTCGGTCGCGTGGTGACGATTCCGCTCACGGCGCTGGTCTTCTATGCCCTGCACGAGTGGGGCAGCATCGCCGACACCCCACTCTGGTCCCTGTACCTGATTCTCGGCCTCGCCGGTCTCACCAGCTTCCTGGCCGAACGGCGCTGGCCTGCGGAGTGCACGCGGCGCCAGCTCCACGCGCGCGTCGCCATCGACATCGCCGCAACCACGGCGGTCGTGTACGCCACGGGCTGGGGTCCGACGCTCGCCATCGGGTACGTCTTCGTCGTCGCCAACGAGTTCCGAGACCACGGATCGAGGGTCTGGCAGCCCGCCCTCGTCTACACGGCGCTCGGCATTGGGCTCGGCGAGGCCGCCATCGCCTCCGGATTCGCCCCGAGCATTGTCCACGAACCCGAAGTGCACGGCCTTGCCGTCCTGGCCATCCTGGGAACCGCCTTCATCATGCGCGCCCTGGGGTGGACGACCGCCATGAAGGAGGAGGCGGAGGCGACGGTGCGTTCCTCCGAGCGGCGGTTCCGCTCACTCGTGAAGAACGCGTCGGATGCCGTCTGCGTCGTCGATGCCGAAGCGCGGGTCGTCACCCTCACTCCTGCGATCGAGCTCATCACCGGCTACCCGCCCGAGAAGTACCTCGGCCAGATCGGGTGGGACTTCATCCACCCCGAGGACATCGGTACCGGCGCCCAGATCTACGCCGAGGCCATGGAGAAACCCGGCCGTGCGGTGCGGGCTGAGTTGCGCGTCGAACATCGCGACGGCACGTGGCGTTGGGCGGAGATCAGTGCCATGAGCCTCTTCGACGACCCCGCCGTGAACGGTCTCGTCGCCAACTTCCACGACATCACCGAGCGCAAGCAGTTCGAGGAGAAGCTGGCGTTCGACGCCTACCACGACCACCTCACCGGGTTGTCGAATCGCACGGCGTTCCACGAGGCACTCACGCGTGCGCTGGCGCGCTCGCGCCGTCACAGTCGGCTGAACGCCGTGCTGTTCCTCGACCTCGACCGCTTCAAGCTGATCAACGACAGCCTCGGCCACGAGGTCGGCGATCACCTGCTCGTCGAGGTCGGTGCCCGCCTGCGCACGTGTCTCCGGCCAGAGGACGTCGTCAGCCGTTTCGGCGGCGACGAGTTCGCGGTCCTGCTGGAGGACATCGCCGGCCTCGACGACGCCATCCAGGTGGCCGACCGCATCATCGAGCTGCTGCACCAGCCCTTGCCGATCGCCAGCCGCGAGATCTTCCTGACGACCAGCATCGGGATCGCCATCGTCGGCGACGGCGTGTCGGACCCGGGCGAGGCACTGCGCGAGGCCGACCAGGCCATGTACCGGGCGAAGGCGGCAGGCGGCTCGCGCTGGGAGCTCTTCGACGAGACGCTGGCGCCGCCGATGGTCGAGCGCCTCGAGCTGGAAGCCGAGCTGTGGCGGGCGGTCGAGCGTGGCGAGCTCCTGCTTCATTTCCAGCCCGAGGTGAGCCTGTACAGCGGCGAGATGGTCGCCGTCGAGGCGCTGGTGCGGTGGGCACACCCCGAGCGGGGACTGCTCGGCCCAGGCGCGTTCATCCCGCTCGCCGAAGAGAGCGACCTGGTCGTCGCCATCGACCGCTTCGTCCTCGCCGAGGCATGCAAGACCGCTTGCGCATGGCAGGACTCGGTGGGCGCCATGGTGGTGAGCGTCAATCTCTCGCCGCGCTGGCTCCGACGCTCGGCCGCGGCCGACGAGATCCTTGAGATCATTGCCACCAGTGGCCTTGATCCCGAGCTCCTTCAGCTCGAGGTCACCGAACGGCTGGCGCTGGGCGACGACGGCGCGGTCGGAGCCCTCGAGCGACTGCGGACCGAAGGCCTGCGCGTCGCGGTCGACGACTTCGGTACGGGGCACTCGGCGCTCGGCTACCTGCGCCGCTTCCCGATCGACGTCATCAAGCTCGACCGCTCGTTTGTCGAGCGGGTCGACCACGTCTCGCCAGAGGCGGCGATCGTGCAGGCGGTCATCGCCCTCGGCCACGCACTCGACATGCACGTCACCGCCGAGGGCGTCGAACGCGCCGAGCAGGTCGACCGCCTCCGTGCCTTCGGGTGCGACAGTGCCCAGGGCCACTACTTCTCCACCCCCGTGCCCGCCGACGAGTTGGCATCTTTCTCGCCGCTGGCACAACGCCCGACCTCGTTCGCGACATAGCCACCAGGTGAAGTTCCGGCGGCGGATTCCCGCGGCGCTCGCACTCGGTGTGCTGGCCGGTGCGCTGTCGTCGCTCGCCGTGGCCCGCGCTGCCGGACCGAGCAACGACTACTTCTGGGACAACCCGCCGGAGCAGTGGGGCCTCCTGCAGACAGGCGCGCCGGCGGCGTGGACGGCGTCGACGGGTGCCGGCGTTTACGTGGGCGTCGTCGACTCGGGGATTGACGCCAACCACGAGGACCTGGCCGGGAAGGTGGTCGACGGCGCCAACTGCGTTGGGTCGAACGGGAACGAGGCGCGGTGCACGTCGGGTGGCACGAGCGACGTCGTCGGGCATGGGACCCACGTGGCGGGCATCATCGCCGCCCTCACGAACAACGGGATCGGTGTGGCCTCGATGGCGCCCGACGCCCACCTGATCAGCGCGCAGGCCGTCGGCAGCGACGGGTCGGGGAGCGACGCCGACGTGGGAGCCGCGATCCGATGGGTCGTCGATCACGGCGCGAGGGTCGTGAACCTCAGCCTCGGTGCCGAGACGACGTCGCGTGTCGCCTTCGGTCCCGGTTTCTCGTCGGCTGTCGAGTACGCGTGGGCGCACGGAGCCGTTCATGTCGTGGCGGCCGGAAACTCCGCCCAGACCCCGAACTTCGGCAGCCTCCACATGATCGTCGTGGGGGCGACGACGCCGACCGGGGACGTGGCGTCGTACTCGAACCACCTCGACCATGCGGTCTGGGCCGTCGCCGCCCCGGGCGGGGCGTCCGACGGCAACCCCTATCACGACGTCGTGTCGACCTATCCCAACAACTCGTACGCCACGATCGCCGGGACGTCGATGGCGACCGCCCACGTGTCCGGTGAGGTGGCACTGCTCCTGGCGAAGGGCTACGGCGCGAGCAGCGCGGTGCAGCGTGTGCTTTCGACCGCCGTTCCCTGCTCGGGCTGTGGCAGCGGTCGCATCGACGCGGCCGCGGCGCTCGGCGTGGGCTCGGCCCCACCGCCGAGCGCGCCCCCCGGCGGTGCCGGAGGTGCCGGACCGCCGGGAGCGGCGACGGTCGTCGGGCCGCCGCCCCGCTCTGTTCCGGCGTCGAGCTCGGCTCCCCGCGCCGCCCGGCCCCGACCGACGACCGCGCCGACGACGGCGCTGACCGAGCCGCCGTCCTCGGCACCGACGACGACCACCGAAGCGGGTCCGGTTGAAGCGGCCCTCGGAGCTCCCTGGCCCGGCCAGGTGCAGATCCACAATGCCGGTGGAGCCGGTAAGGGGGGATCGGACCGAACCGTGCCCGTCGGATTGGCGCTGGTGGGCCTCGCGGGCGCGGCGGGGGCGCTCGGAGTGCGAGGGTTGCGTCTCCGGGGTACATAGGTCGCATGACGAACCCGTTGCAGGGCGTGATCAAGCGCGTCGACGCCTACCAGCGCGAGCACCCCTGGATCGGGTTTCCGTTTGCGGTCGTGAAGAAGTTCGGCGACGACGAGGCCGGCAAGCAGGCGGCGCTCATCGCCTACTACGCCTTCTTCTCGCTGTTCCCCCTGATGCTGGTCTTCGTGACCGTGCTGGGCTTCTTCGCCGGCCACAACTCGCATCTGCAGAACCAGGTCGAGCACTCGGTGCTCTCCCGGTTTCCGGTGATCGGAGACAACATCAGGTTCGGCCAGTTGAAGGGGAGCGGAGTCGCTCTGGCCGTCGGGGCCGTGGGCGCCCTGTGGGGCGGGCTGGGTGTCGTCCAGGCCGGCCAGAGCGCGATGGACACGGTTTGGCACGTGCCTCGGAAGGAACGCCCGAACTTCGTGAAGTCACGAACACGCGCCCTCATCCTCCTGCTCGTGCTGGGTGCCGGTGTGCTCGGATCAGTTCTCCTGACCGGGTTGGCCACCGCGGGCACCGGCCACACCGTTTTCACGAAGATCCTGGCCGTGGTCATCTCGACCGCCATCAACTTCGCCGTCTTCCTGGCGGCCATGAAGCTGCTGACGGTCGCGGACGTGTCGTGGAAACAGTTGTGGCCGGGCGCCGTGATCGTCACCGTCGCCGGCATCGGGCTCCAGGCGCTCGGTGGCTACATCGTCGGCCACACCTTCGCCAACGCCAGCCGGACCTACGGCACGCTCGGTGTCGTGATCGCCCTGCTCTCGTGGATCTATCTGCAGGCGCAGGTCTTCCTGCTCGGCGCCGAGGTCAACACCGTGCGGTCCTACAAGGTCTGGCCGCGTGGGCTCGACGCCAACCGGCCGACCGAGGCCGACAAGCGCGTGCTGCAGGGGTTGGCGCAGACCGAGGAGCGAAAGGCCGGCGAGGAAGTCGACGTCCGCTTCGAACGCGTGAGCTGAACCGCCCTACATCCCCGGGACGGGGAGATACTCCAGCACCTCGATCGCGTTGTCGCCCGGCGTGTGGAAGTGCGGATGGTCCTCGAGCAGCTTGGTGACCGCGTCCTGAGAGTCGGCTTCGAGGACCGAGAACCCGGCGATGCCCGAGTCGGCAGCCTGGCCGGGTCCGACGGTCGCCACCGATTGCAACGGTGAGCCCAGGTCGACGAGCGAGCTGCCCGTCTTTCCGGCCCAGTTCATCCAGAGCTCCATGCCCGCTTGGGCCTGCTCCGGTGACATGTCGGCCATCTGCTCCTGGGGCGAGGTCGACGAGCGGTAGAGCACGAGGTACTTCGGCATCGGAGTCCTTTCGATCAGGAACGGGACGCGAGGGTGGCGACGCCGTCGCCGGTCAGGTCGCCGAGCACGGCCTTGCGCCCGGTCATCGCCATGAGGAGGTCGAGCATCGGACCGCTAACCGTCGGGCCGTCGCCGTGGCGCCAGTCGACGTCGGTCGCTTCGAGACTCAGGCCGGCGATCCGCTTCTTGGTGCCGATGATCAGGTTCGACTTCTTCATGAAGTCCGCCACCTGCACGAGAGCCTCGGTGGGATAGGTGTGCTGGATACCGAGGGGCCGCCTGATGTCCTCGGCGTGGATGATGCTCTCGCCGAACATGGTCTCGACTGGGCCGGGAGGACGGCCGGTCGAATCCAGCTGAGCCTTGAAGTTGGCGAGCGTGTCCTCGGGCGAGGTGCCGCGGTTGGCGGCGATCCCCTTGGCCTGCACCTTCTCAAAACTGAACCCCGAGCCGATCAGTTGGCCGAAGAACTTCGGGGCGTTGAGCTTCGTTGCGGCCGTCATGTGGGCGACGACGTCTCGGACGGTCCAGCCGTCGCACAGTGACGGCGTGTCCCAGGCTTTGGCCGAGACACCGTCGAGGTCTGCGGCGAGCGCCTTGCGTTCGGAGTGGATGGTGGGCCACACATCGGATGCCACGTCGGGTCCCCTAGTTTCGAGAAGGATCTAATTAGGCTAGTGCCGAACAATAACCACGGGGACGAGCGGAGGCAACGTGCGCGACATCGACAAGGTGCTGGCCGCGTTGCGCTCGCCGATCCGGCGGGAGATCCTCGGGCTCGTCTGGGCGCGCGAGCTCGCGGCGGGTGAGATCGCAACGGCGTTCGCCCTCACCAAGCCAACGATCAGCCAGCACCTGAGCGTCCTACGCGAGGCCGGGCTGGTGCGGATGACGGCCGAGGGCACCTTCCGTCGTTACGCCGCCAACCAGGACGCGCTCGACGGTTTGCACGCGGCTCTCGAGGGAGCGCGCAAGTGGACCCCCGCCGATGAGATCACCGAAGGGGCCGCGACACAGGCCCGCACGACGCCGGCCGTTGTCGTCGCCGTCGATGTCGACACCGACCAGGAGACGACGTTCAGGGCGTTCACCGACCCGGAGACCTACTCGCGCTGGCTGGGCGTGCCGGTGACGATCAAGGACGGACGCTTCGCGGCGACCATGGAGTGGGGGACCGAGGTGCGCGGCATCTACGACGCCGTCTGTCCGCCGCAGCTCCTCGCCATGCGTTGGGACTTCGAAGACGACAACGTGCCGGTGCCGGGGCGAGAGCTGATCGGCTACCTGCGCGTCGAGTCGACGCCTGATGGTTCGCACGTCGAGGTCCACCAGCTGGTCCGGGACGCCGTGGAGGCGGACTTCATGGAGGCGGCCTGGGGCCTCGTGCTCGGGCGCTTCAAACAAGGTGTCAGCGCCGCCTCGAAGGGTGTCTCGTCGACCCCGCGCCGGCGCCGCCGGCCGAAGTACCGCAGCTCGGCATGACGTCGGACGGTGCCCTACGGTGAACGCCGTGCGGGTTCGGCTCATCGTCGGCGTCATCCTCGTGCTCGTCGGCGGCGTGTGGTTCGGCCAGGGCATCGGCGCGATCGGCGGCTCGTTCATGACGGGTGAGGCCCTGTGGGCCATCATCGGCGCCGTGTGCGTCTTCTTCGGTGCCGCCTTGCTCATCGGGGCGCGACGGCCGGGCGCCGGTCGGCGCTAGACAACCCGGCATCGACTCGCCCCGTCACTTCGAGCACCACGACGCCCGGCTGCCGATCGATCCGGATCGACCGTCTCCGCAGCTCAAGACCGCCCGACAGCTCGACGTCGTTGCCGTAGTCGCGGTCGGGGGCTTCATCGGTGCGCTGGGCCGCTACGAGCTCGGTCTGGCGTGGCCGACGCCCGCCGGCCACTTTCCGTGGACGACGTTCACGATCAACGTCTCGGGTGGATTCCTTCTTGGCCTCGTCCTGACGCTCCTGCTCGAGCGCGTGGGTGCGACCCGCTATTTCCGTCCGTTCTTCTGCGTCGGCGTGCTCGGCGCCTGGACCACGATGTCGACCTTCGGCGGCGAGGGCGACCTGCTGTTGAGAGACGGACACGCCGAGACCGCGGTCCTGTACGCGCTCGGAACCGTTGTCGTCGGGATCACCGCCACGTGGATCGGCGTCGCTCTCGCCCGCATCTTCGATCCGGCTCCGGTTCGATGACGCTTGCCATTGCCGTCGGGGTGGCCGGCGCCGTCGGCGCCGTCGCCCGGTTTCTGCTCGACGGTGCCGTCCAGGACCGCAATGCGGGCAGCTTTCCGTGCGGCACGCTGACCGTGAACATCCTCGGCTCACTCATCCTTGGCTTCCTCGCCGGCTACGTGCTGAGCCACACCGGCGGCCGCACGGCGAAGACGGTGATCGGCACCGGCTTCTGCGGAGGGCTGACGACGTGGAGCACGGCGTCGTGGGAGAGCGTGCGACTCGCAGAAGAGGGGGCGATCTTCACGGCGGTCAGCTTCACGCTGATCAACCTGGTCGCCAGCTTCGCCGCCGCAGCCATCGGGATCGTGGCGCTGGCGTCGTAGATTTCACGCCGTGGCCACGTTCGTTTTCCGGCTGAAGGCACCGCGACCGAACTTCGCCCTCGACATGACCGACGAGGAGCGGGAGGTCATGGGCCGCCACGCGGCCTACTGGCAGCCGCTCGTCGAGAACGGCCAGATGGTCGTCTTCGGCCCGGTGCTCGACAGCACGGGG
>JAFAUA010000372.1 GCA_019243595.1 Acidimicrobiia bacterium | reverse complement strand
CGCCGACGGAACCACCTCGTCCACCACGGCGGCGGTCGGGGGAGGCGTTGCCCTCCCCGCCCAGAAGACGTCGAGCGGTGGCGGTGGGAGCGGCGTGAGCGGGTGGCTGATCGCCCTCGCCGTGATCCTGGTCGGCGGCGCCGCGACAGGCGGCGTCCTGCTCCGCCGCCGCACGACGCCCGGCTAACAACCTCTCCAAGTTCGCGAGTTCGCTCCGTTCGCGCCTCTTTGAGCGGGGCGAACCCAGACTTGGAGAGGTTTTAGGGCTCGGCGACCTCGGCCAGCACGACCGCCGCGGCGCCGACGGCCTCGGTCTCGGCGGCCTCGACGCCCATCTCGTCGACCGGCACGGTGACGTGGGCCGTCTCCCGCAGCGGCGTCTCCTTCAGCAGGAACGTGACGAAGAAGGCCACGATCATCAATGGCAGGCCGAACAGGAACACGACGTGGATCGACCGGGCCAGCGAGAGAAGGACGCCGTGCTGTGTCGCCGGCGGCAGCTGGCGGATGGCCGCGGGACTGGCCGTGAGGCGCTGGACGCTGAGCTTGCCGGCGGCATTGGCCGGCACGAACTTCGGCAGGTAGTACGCCAAACGGTTGTTGAGGATGGCGCCGTACATGGCAACGCCGAACGACGCCCCCATCGACCGGCTGAATGTCTCGACGCCGGTCGCCGTGCCGAGGTCGCGGTGCTCGACGGCGTTCTGCACGGCGAGCACCATCACCTGGATGATCATCCCCATGCCCGCGCCGAGCACGAGCATGTACGCCGTCGACAGGACATGGGACGTTCCAATGCCCATCGTCGACAACAGGTAGAGGCCGATCGCCATCATCGCGGTCCCCGTAACCGGGAACACCTTGTAGCGCCCGGTACGCGTGATGACCCGCCCGGAGAGGATCGACGCAATCGTCAACCCGACCATCAGCGGCAAGATCAGCAGCCCCGAGTTGGTGGCGCTGGCGTGGCCGACCGTCTGCAGGTAGAGCGGTAGGAACACGATGGAGCCGAACATGGCGAGGCCGACGAGGAACTCGAGTCCCGTCGCGACACTGAACACCGGATTGCGCCACAGTCGCAGAGGGATCAACGGCTCTTCGACCCGTCCTTCGACGACGAGGAAGGCGACGAGCGCGACGGCGCCGAGAACGCCAAGGCCGATGATCTGCGGCGAGCCCCAGGGGTACTGGTCGCCGCCCCACACGGTGGCCAGGATCAGGGAGCTGGCCGCCAACATGACGAGCGCCGCGCCCCAGTAGTCGATGCGGTGCTCGATGCGCTTGAACGGCAGGTTGAGCACGGCCGAGGTGATGACCAGGGCGACGACGCCGACCGGCAGGTTGATGTAGAAGACCCAACGCCACGAGAGATGGTCGACGAAGAAGCCGCCGAGCAGCGGTCCGATCACGCTGGCGAAGGCGAAGACAGCGCCCAGATAGCCCTGGTACTTGCCGCGGTCGCGCGGCGAGACGATGTCGCCGATGATCGCCTGGGCGGTGGCCAGCAGACCGCCGCCGCCGATCCCCTGCAGGGCCCGGAAGGCGATGAGCTCGCCCATGTTCTGCGAGAGGCCGGCCAGGACCGAACCGGCGAGGAAGGTGACGATCGCGGCCTGGAAGATGATCTTTCGGCCGACGAGGTCGCTGATCTTCCCCCACAGTGGGACCGACACCGTCGAGGTGAGGATGTAGGCGGTCACCACCCACGACAGCTGACGCAGCCCGCCGAGGTCGCCAACGATCGTCGGCAGTGCGGTGGCGACGATCGTCTGGTCGAGGGCGGAGAGGAGCATCCCGGCCATCAGGCCGGTGAAGACGATTTGGACCTGGCGGTGGGTGAGCTTTTCGGTCATGAGTGGATGGCGGCGAGGACGAGGTCGCCGAGCTTGTCGGCCACACGCGCGGTGACGGGCTCACCGGTCACTAGAAGCCGGTGGTAGAGCGGACCGAAGAGGAGGTCCGAGGCGATCCCGATGTCGACGCCCGTCCGCAGCTCGCCGCGGTCGC
>JAFAUA010000291.1 GCA_019243595.1 Acidimicrobiia bacterium | reverse complement strand
GCCTTGCGTCGCAGCGCCGGACGCTCGATCACGAACCAGGAGAACAGGGCGATGACACCGGTCGCCGCCCACACCACGAGCGCGGTCCCCATCTTTGAGAACCGCCCCGACAGCCAGTGGACCAGCGGGAAGTGGAAGAGATAGATCCCGTAGGAGATGCGGCCGATGGCGACCGCCACCGGCCACCGGAAGATGCGGGGCAGAACGCCCTTTGGGCGGCTGAGGAGGTGGGCGATGAGCACGGTCGTCGCCAGCGACGTCAGCGCGTAGGCGACGGTCAGCATCGTCGGGTTCGCCGAGGACGAGCCCGCCAGTACGACGACCATGATCGTGCCGATGCAGCCCCAGCCGACGAGCCGCGAGCGGCACTTCGCGACAACTCCGGTGCGGTCGTCGCGGTAGATCCAGATGGCGAGCACCGACCCGAACACGAGGCCCTCGAAGCGCAGCACCCCGTAGCCGGCGGCGCCCGCCGCCGAGACCACGAACCGCACGGCGACGCCGGCCAGAGCCACGAGCAGCATCACCCGCACCAACCGGTTCGACGTCAGCTTGCGGGCCAGCAGCCACGGCCACACCAGATAGAACTGCTCTTCGGTAGCCAGCGACCAGCAGTGGGCGAACAACCCCATCTGGACGTGGGTCAAGCCGATCACCCAGTTGCTGACATACCCGACGACCACGAGGAAGGCCAGGGGCTCGGTGTGGAAGAACGGGTCCTTGAGCGCGCTGGGGCGACCGACGAGTTGCAACACGGCCACGAGCACGAGCAGCACGGCGAGCGCGGGGAAGAGCCGCAGGGCCCGGCGGATGTAGAAGCGCTTTCGGGAGATGGCCCCGGTCACGTTGAGCTCGTCGATCAGGATCGACGTGATGAGGAAGCCGCTCAGGGCGAAGAAGACGTCGACGCCGACCACGCCTCCGTAGAGGCGGGGCAAGGTATGGGCGGCCAGCACGAGGCCGATCGCCATCGCCCGCACGCCATCCAATTCGGCCAGGTAGCCGAACCTTGGATGGTGGCGCCCCCCCAGCCGCTGTGTCGTCAACGGCTCCATCACGTTCCTGCCGACTACGGGTTCACTACCTGATGACTGCGGTCAATATGCGGCGGAGCGACGCACGAGGACGGCCGGCACCGTCTTGACGAGCAAGGCGATGTCCTGGCGGAGCGACCAGCCGTCGATGTACGCCAAATCGAGCTTGATCATGTCGTCGTAATCGACGACATGGCCGCCTTCGACCTGCCAGAGACCCGTGATGCCCGGCCGCACGTGGTGACGGCGACGGGCAGCGACATTGAAGTCGTCGGGGTCGACAGGGAGCGGGCGAGGGCCGACCAGGCTCATGTCGCCGGTGACGACATTGAAGAACTGGGGAAGCTCGTCGATCGAGAGGCGGCGGATCAGCGCTCCGACCGGCGTGACGCGGGGGTCGTCGGGGACCTTGAACAGGAGCCCGTCGGCGATGTTGGCGTGCGCCAGGTTCTCGGTGAGGGCGTCAGCGTCGGGGACCATCGACCGGAACTTCCAGATGCGGAACTGGCGGCCGTCGAGGCCCACCCGCCACTGCCGGTAGAACACCGGCCCTCGGTCGGACAGCCACACGGCCAGCGACACGATGGCGAACACGGGCGCCAGCAGCAGCAGCAGGAAGCCGGCGATGGCGACGTCGAAGACGCGCTTCGTCCACATGCGCGGGCGGCGGGGCATGAGTCGGCCGAGCGCCACGACGCCGAGGTCGCCGATCCGCGCCACGTTCCCGCGGGGTCGAGACGCCGGCGGCAGTACCAGCGCGCAGTCGACGTCGACCGCGTTGTCGCTGACCGACGCCGCCCATTCCTCGAGCAGCTCGTGCTCGCTCAGATCGCTGATGAGGACCTGGTCGAGCGCGCCTCGCTGCAGCAACGTCGTGACCCGCGCACGCTCGATGTCGTTGGGAGCATCGGTCGTGACGGTGGCGACGGTGCGCAGGCCGGTCTCCGGATAGCCGTCGAGGCGGCGGTGCAGCTGGCGGAGACGATCCGAGGTGCCCACGGCGAGCGTGTTGCGCAGACCGAGCTCGCGACGGCGTGCTCGGGCAACGGTGAGCCAGGCCACCGTCCGTGCCGTCAGCAGGGCGACGGCGACGGCGATGCCCGACACCAACCACTCCTCGGAGGGCTGACGTCCGCTGGCCGCCAGTGCGGCGAGCATCGCCAGCAGCGGGAGAGGCAGCAGGCGCGCGTACCAGACGACGCCCTGGGCTTCGAGCGTGATACGGCGCCGGTAGACGTGACCGAACCAGGCGCCGGCGAGGAAGCCGGCGACGGCGATGAGGGCGGTGGGGCGATCGCCACCGGCGATGCCGACGCCGAGAAGGACGAGCAGCGCATCGGCGGCGACGACGCCGGTCGAGCGTGCGGCGGCATGGAACGTCTCGACGACCTCCAGCCACGCCGGCGAGGGCGTGCGGGCGCTGCCGAACGCAGGCGCGGCGACCGGGAGCGGCGTTCCGACGTGTGTCTGGTCGAGCATCACGGCTTCACCGTGACGGCTCACGCCGCGCTAGGGCGGCGGTGGTGTCGTCGACTGTGTCGACCGTTGCGCTTCACCAGATATCCCCCCGTTGCGATGAGAACGAGTGCGAGCAGCACCAGCCGGAGCAGCCCCATGCCGGTGAAGGCGAGGAACGAGTTGGGGTTGCTGGCTGAGACGAGCGGCGCCGCCCCCGGGCCGCCTCCGAACGAGGTGCCGAGCACACTCGTGCTGTCGGTAACGGTGTAGTTCGTGCACGCAGAGTCCTTGCCTGGCGACTGCGCACACACGAGGTAGTTACCAGGCGGGATGCTGGGAACGGTGAACGTCGTCTGGGTGCCCGTACTCGGCGCGGCCTGCTCCGATGCGAACAGGCGGCCGATCGGGCCCATTGCGGCGACGACCCCCGACGACGACCCCGAGCCCAGCGCGAACCCGCCTGAGCAGTCGATGGTCTGGCTTGCTGTCGAGGTGACGACCGTCTGGCCGTTGAAGGTGATCGTCACCAGCGAGCCCAGGTCGGCGTTGCACACCTTGACCTGGACGACGACACCCACAGTGCTCTTGTAGATGTTGAGCACCAGCACCAGCTGCAGGCCGTTTCCGCCGGACTCGGTGGTGCTGGTGGTGCTCCCGGGCCTCGTGGTGGTGGTATTTCCGGGCGTGGTCGACGGTGGAGTCGTGGTCGGCGACGTCGACGTCGTCGGGCAGTTGTCGAAGGGGTACCCGCAGGACTGCGCGCTACTCGGCGTGGCGGTCATGATCCCCGCGAGCGCAGTTCCCGCGGTGAGTGCGACGA
>JAFAUA010000290.1 GCA_019243595.1 Acidimicrobiia bacterium | reverse complement strand
GGAGCCGCTGGTCGACGAGGTGCAGCGACGGGGCGACGTCGTCTTCCGGTGGGTCAAGGGGCACTCCAACGATCCCATGAACGACCTCGTCGACCGCCTTGCCGTCGAAGCAGCAACGAACCAGCAGGGACGGTCCGGCGACACGCCGCCCTCGCTCGCTGAGCTCGGGCCGCCCGACCGGCCGGGCGCACCGCCGGAGCCACTGGTCCCCGCCGGGCACAAAGTGGCGGTCGTCGGCCATCGCCCGCCCGAGCTCGGTGGCTACCAGGCCAATCCCATCGCCGACGGCGTGCGCACCAAGCTGGCCGAGATCGTCGCGGCCAAGCGCGAGCTCCACGACGACCTGGTGGTCCTCACCGGTCTGGGGTTGGGCGCCGAGCAGCTGGGCGCGGTCGCCGCAGTCGAGGCGGGCGTGCCGTTCTACGCCGTGCTCCCGTATCCGGAGCCCGAGTCGGTGTGGCCGGCCGCGGCCCAGGCTTCCTACCGCAAGCTGCTCGACGCGGCCGAGGGGCAGATCCTGTTGCAGAACCGAAAGCCGACCTCGCGCGTCCAGGCCGGCGCCGCTCTCTCGCGGCGGGACGCGTGGCTGGCGTGCAACGCCGACGAGGCGATCGCTGTGTGGGACGGGGACGATCCCGCGATCGCCAAGCAGGTGAAGTCGTTCCAGAGCCAGCTCGGCGAGGAAGACGTCTGGGTGGTGGCGCCGACCCCGTGATTGTCGGTGTCGACACCGGCGGCACGTTCACCGACGTCGTCGACGAGAACGGCGACGTGGTCAAGGTGCTTTCACGGCGTGACGATCCGGCCGGCGCCGTGGCCACCGGGCTCGGCGGGCGGCGACCGGACCTGCTGTGCCATGGAACAACGATCGCCACCAACGCCTTGCTCGAGCGGCAGGGCGCGTCGGTGGCTCTCGTTACCAACCGCGGCTTCGCCGACGTGATCGAGATCGCCCGTCAGGATCGACCGTCGCTCTACGACCAGTGGGCCGACCGACCAGAGCCGCTGGTGCCGCGCCATCTCCGACTCGAAGTTGACGGCCGGCTCGATGCCGATGGCGTGGAACTCGAGCCCGTCGGCCGGGCCCCGAAAGTGCCCGACGAGGTGCAGGCCGTCGCCGTGTGCCTCCTCCACGCAGATCTCAACGCTGCCCACGAGGCGGCGGTCGCCGGCGAACTGCGTTCTCGTGGGTACGACGTCACGGCGTCGACCGAGGTGTCACCGGAGTTCCGGGAGTACGAGCGCACAGTCACGACCGTCGCCAACGCTTATCTGCGCCCGGTCTGTGCGCCGTACCTCGAGCGCATGGGTGACCTTGCTGACGACGTGCTCGTGATGACATCGGCGGGCGGGCTCGTTCCCGCGCGCGACGCCGCGCATCTGCCCGCCGCCCTTCTGTTGTCGGGACCCGCCGGTGGCGTGCAGGCCGCGGCGGCCGCGGCCGCGGCGGCTGGCTTCGCCGACGCCGTCTCCTTCGACATGGGCGGCACGAGCACCGACGTCTGCCTCATCCTCGGGACGGTCCCCGAGCCGGCGCCCGGTCGCACGGCCGGCGGCTTCCCGATCCGGTTGCCGTCGCTCGACATCCACACGATCGGCGCGGGCGGCGGTTCGATCGCCCGCATTGACGCGGGCGGTGCGCTCGCAGTTGGGCCGCGCAGCGCGGGCGCCGATCCCGGCCCAGCGGCGTACGGAAGGGGCGGGACCGAGCCGACGGTGACCGACGCCGACCTGGCGTTGGGCCGCATCCCCGCCGATGCCACGTTCGGCAATCTCGGACGACTCGACGTCGACGCCGCCCGCCGCGCCCTCGACGGTGCGGGCGTAGCCGCTCAGGGCGTGGTCGACGTCGTCGATGCGGCCATGGAGCGCGCCGTTCGCCTCGTGTCCGTGGAGCGCGGCGTCGACCCTTCCGGCCTGGCCCTCGTCGCCTTCGGTGGCGCCGGTCCGCTGCACGCCTGCGCCGTCGCCGAAGCGTTGGGCATGGCGGCCGTCGTGGTCCCGCCGCGTGCGGGAGTCCTCTCGGCCGTTGGTCTGGTGACGTCGCCGCGTCAGCGCGAGCTCGTCCGCTCCTGGCCGACGCCAGGTGACACCGAAGGTGTCGAACACGCGCTGCACGAGCTGGCGTTGGAGGCAGGGAAGGCGGTCGGCGGTGCGGATGCCGACGTCAGCACTGCCCTCGACTGCCGGTACGCGGGCCAAAGCCATGAGCTCACGGTTGCGACCGTCGACGAGTTCCCTGATGAACACAAGTGCCGCAACGGGTACGCGCGGCCCGGCGCGCCGGTCGAGGTGGTGGCTCTGCGCGCCCGCGCCAAGCGGCCGGCGCACCTCTCCTACGACGACCTCCGACCGGCTGGCGAGCGCAAGCCGATCGTGGGCCCAGCGGTGCTGGCCGAATCCGACTGCACGGTCTGGGTTCCCGATGGCTGGAAGGCCGAGGTCGGAGGAGGTGGCGCGTGGATCCTGCGGCCCTCCAGATCCTGATCTCGCGCCTCACGGGCGTCGCGGAGGAGATGGGTGCGGTGCTGCGGCGCGCCGCCTTCAGCCCGAACATCAAGGAGCGTGCCGATTGTTCGGCCGCGCTGTTCACGGCTTCGGGCGAGCTTCTCGTCCAGGCCGAGCACATCCCGGTGCACCTCGGCTCGATGCCGGCCTCGGTCGCGGCCGCCATCGACGTCTTCGGTGACTCCCTCGAGCCGGGCCAGCAGGTGCTGCTGAACGACCCGTTCGCCGGCGGTACACACCTCAACGACCTCACGCTCATCGGTCCCTGCTTCGTCGACGGTCGCCTCGTCGGGTGGGCCGCCAACCGGGCCCACCACGCCGACGTAGGCGGCATCGCACCGGGATCGATCCCGCCGGAGGCCCTCGAGATCGACGAGGAGGGGTTCCGCATCCCGCCCGTCCTCCTCACTGACGAGGTCCGCTCCGAGCTGGCTGCCAACAGCCGCACGCCCGAGGAGCGCGGCGGCGATCTCGACGCGCAGGAGGGCGCCAACCACGTCGGCATCGAGCGCCTACGCGCCTTCGTCGACGCACCGCTGCAGGAGATCGTCGACTACGGCGAGCGGCGCATGCGCGCCGCTCTGGCCGACGTGCCGGACGGCTCGTGGACCTTCGACGACGTGCTCGACTCGACGGGTCCTCGGCCCGAGCAGCAAGAGCCGGCTCGGGTCGTCGTGACGTTGACCGTCGACGGCGAGTCGGCCACGTTCGACTTCTCCGGTACCGACGAGCAGCGTCCCGGCAACGTCAACGCCGTGGAGGCGGTGACGGTCAGCGCCGTCGCCTTCGCCATCCGGGCCGCGACCGATCCCACGATTCCAGCGAACGGCGGCGCCCTTCGTCCGGTCTCGGTCGTGGCGCCAGCGGGCTCGATCGTCGCCGCCCGGCCACCGGTCGCGGTGGGCGCCGGCAACGTCGAAGTCAGCCAGCGGGTCGCGGATGTGTGCCTGGGGGCGTTGGCCCAAGCGTTGCCCGGTCGGGTCGGCGCCGCCGGCCAGGGAACGATGAACAACGTGCTCGTCGGGGGCGACGGATGGGTGTACTACGAGACCCTCGCCGGTGGGCAGGGCGGGCGCCCCGGCCGGGCGGGGATGAGCGCCGTCCACACGGCGATGACCAACACTCTCAAGGATGTGCACCGCTTGGGCACGCCGGTTCCCGGCCAGTCGGGCATCCATACGGCGATGACGAATTCTTTGAATACGCCGATCGAGGCGCTGGAACACGCCTTCCCGATGCGGGTCCTGAGGTACCGCCTGCGCAGGGGGAGCGGGGGCTCAGGCCAGGCGCCCGGCGGCGACGGCCTCGAGCGGGTGATCCAGCTGCTCGAGCCGGCAACGGTCTCGCTCGTCACCGAGCGACGCACGAGCAGGCCGTGGGGCCTGGCCGGCGGCGGCGCGGGTGCGTCGGGAGAGAATTGGCTCTGGCCGAACGGCGATGAGTCACGGCGCGTGCCGCTTCTCGACAAGACGACCGTCGACGTCGAGGTGGGAGATGCGATCCAGATCCTCACCCCGGGCGGAGGTGGCTACGGAACCCCAGCCTGATTCCTTGTTGGCGGGCCTGTCCGCCAGTCGCGACTACTCAGCGACGCCGCGCTCGCACGGCGGCCGTGATCCGTTCTGAATTCAACGTAACCGGCTGTCCGTCGTCGTGGCCTCGATGGCGCTGACGAGCTCGGCGAGGTTTCGGTCCGCCTGCGCGTACACGGGGATCGGCGCTAATTCGACCGGCCCTCAATCGCGCATTCGGGCGCGTCGTTATGCGCTGCAGGTGATAGTGCAGAGCGGCAGATCGGTTGCGGCGGACCGCGGGTGAGGGCATCTCGTGATCGCGGGAGTTGCTGCGCCCGGTACCGCACTTCGAGGGCGTGAAAAGAGCAGCGACGACGCATGTCGCTCGTCTGGTGAATGAGATTCGTCTCACGACGTGTAGACGATCAAGACATTGCAGGTGGCGTGGTGGGCGACCTTGTTCGGCACGCTGCCGAGGACGAACCGCTTGGCGCCAGTCATGCCCTTGCTTCCGACAACAATGACGTCGGCGTCAACGGCGCGGGCGACATCGAGGAGTGCGTCTGCTGGATCTCCTGGCACGGCGTGGCTCTCCACCGAGACGTCTCCGTCGGCGAGCTCTTTGGCGGCGTTCGTCGCCGTCTGCTCGGCGTCTCCGGCGAGCACCCCGCTGAGCGCGGAGGCACCATCTGGGAGGGCGCCGGCGACGGCCGCCGTCGCCGACATCGCTCGGATCGACGTCTCCGACCGGTACGCGCTCACGACGTGGACATGCGCCCCGCTCGCTAGGGCGAGCTCGGCGGCGTCCAGCACAGCTTTGTGGGCGGTCGGCGATCCATCAGTTCCGACGACGATCGTCTTCATGTGCGCTCCTCCTTGTTGCCGTCGGAACTCAGCGTGTCCGTTTCGCGGCATGTACGACAGGCCGTCGAGCGCACCCGCTCTGGGTAAATCCGACTCGAAGTCAGGCGACGAACAGCGTGCTGTCGGCCTCTTGGAGGCGGGCCGCCATGCCCGCTAGTAACTTGCGGGTCAGGGGTGGGACGTCAGCCAACAGAGCGCCCAGGCTCCGTGACGAGACGATGAGGACCTCCATCGGCGTTGTTGCCGCGACGGTTGCGCTGCGAGCGGCCGGCTGAAGCACGGCCAGCTCGCCGAAGTAGTCGCCAGGTCCAAGTCCAGCGACGCGCCGGCCCTTGCGGGTCACCCTGGCCTCGCCACTCATGATCA
>JAFAUA010000309.1 GCA_019243595.1 Acidimicrobiia bacterium | reverse complement strand
GCGCCGCCCGCCCAGGCCGAGATGACGACGGCAGTGGCCACCCAGCCGACGAGGAGTCCGACGGCCGCATCGCCGAGCCCCCAGCGTGGGGCGCGCTCGCCGACGTGCTCAACCTCCATCCCACCCCACGATACGGAGGGTGGTTGGAGGCCCTTAAACGGCGAGCGGGATGTCGAGCAGTTCCTGTGCCGTGGGCAGGGGGTGCGGCAGTGGTGCGTCGGACACGCGCCGGTCCTCGCGGTTCCAGCCAACGGGGACCGTCGTGCGGTCGGCGTGCTGCGTGCAGAGCTCGTAGACCGACGGGTCGGGGTCGCCCTCGAGGTCGTCGAGCCACGCGGTGCGGCTGGCGTAGTGGTACGTGAGCGTGGCCTCCGCGAGTGCCCCACAGCCAGGACGGACGCATTGGCGGGACCCGTGCATGCCTCAAACGCTATCCGCCGTCATTTCGTATGACGCGGATACCGGGGCCGCAGGTTTCATTAGGAGTCCCACCACGTAGCATTGCGGGCGTGAGTCCCGAGCCCCAGCGCCCGCAGCAGCCCGGGCGGGGCAGGCCGCCGACAATGCCCACCGGGCCGTCCAGCTGGTCGCGGCCGATCGTCTGGGCCCTGATCGGGATGGTGCTGATCGCTTTCCTGCTGTCGAGCCTGCTCGGCGGCGGCAAGTCCAACCAGCTCCAGTACATCCCCGACTTCCTCGACCAGGTCAACGCCAGCCAGGTCAAGCAGGTCGACGTCTACGCCGACAGCCACACGTCCAAGATCAACGGCGAGTTCAAGGACGGCAAGAGCTTCACCACGACCGGCCCCAACCCCCTGCCCGACAAGGACCTGCAACTCCTCAAGGACAAGGGTGTCAAGGTCACGTTCCATTCGCCGAGCTCCAACCTCCTCGGCCAGGCCCTCGTGTGGCTGCTGCCGATCCTGTTGCTCATCGGCTTCTGGATATGGATGAGCCGGCGGGCCCAGGGGCAGATCACCGGGCTGATGTCGATCGGGCGGTCGCGCGCCAAGACGTACTCCACCGAGAAACCCAAGACGACGTTCAATGACGTCGCCGGCTACACCGGGGTCAAGCAAGAGATCACCGAGGTCGTCGACTTCCTAAAGCAGCCCGGCAAGTTCCGCGACATCGGCGCCCGCATCCCCAAGGGCGTGCTGCTGGTCGGCCCGCCGGGCACCGGCAAGACCCTGATCGCCCGGGCCGTGGCGGGCGAGGCCGGCGTGCCGTTCATGTCGATCACCGGGTCGGACTTCATGGAGATGTTCGTCGGCGTCGGCGCGGCGCGCGTCCGTGACCTGTTCCAGACGGCCCGCAAGCAGGCGCCCTGCATCATCTTCGTCGACGAGATCGATTCCATCGGCCGCAAGCGAGGCGCCGGTCTCGGCGGCGGTCACGACGAACGGGAACAGACGCTGAACCAGATGCTCTCGGAGATGGACGGCTTCGAGACCACCGAGGGCATCGTGATGATGGCGGCCACCAACCGCCCCGACATCCTCGACCCTGCGCTGCTTCGCCCCGGGCGCTTCGACCGCCAGATCGTCGTCCCCCTGCCCGAGGCCGAGGAGCGCCTCGAGATCCTCAGGGTCCACTGCAAGGACAAGCGGCTGTCGTCCGACGTCGACCTCGAGATCACGGCGCGCGGCACGCCAGGCATGAGCGGCGCCGACCTGGCCAACCTGGTCAACGAGGCGGCGCTGTACGCCGTCCGACGCGGCGAGCACGAGGTCCACGAGAAGGACTTCGACGACGCCCGCGACCGCGTGTTGATGGGCCAGCGCCGCGACTCGATGGCGCTGTCCGGCGAGGAGAAGGAGGTCATCGCCTTCCACGAGGGCGGTCACGCCGTGCTCGCCTACGTGATGGAGCACGCCGACCCCGTGCACAAGGTGACGATCCTCCCGACCGGCATGGCACTCGGTGTCACCCAGCAACTCCCGCTCGAGGAGCGCCACATCTACCAGCGGCCGTACATCGAGGACTCGTTGGTCGTCCGCCTCGGTGGCCGTATCGCCGAAGAGCTCGTGTTCGGCACGATCTCCACCGGCGCCAACAACGACCTCGTCGGCTGCACCGAGCTGGCGCGCAAGATGGTCCGCGAGTGGGGCATGAGCAGCCGGGTCGGCCCGATGGCGTGGGGCGCCCAGGGCATGGTGTTCCTCGGTGAGGACCTCATGCACTCACGGGACTACAGCGACGAGACGGCGCGGGTCATCGACGAGGAGGTCGAGCGCATCCTCCGCGAGCAGGAGGACCGGGCCCGCGAGGCCCTACGCAAGCACCGGGCCGGGCTCGACGCCGTCGCCCGCGCCCTGCTCGAAGAGGAAACTGTCGACGGCGCCGAAGTCGGCCGCCTCGTCGACGAAGCGGCCGGCATTCCCACGCCTCTCCGGCCGCGCACAACGGCATCGACGAACGACAAGACCGACAGCAGAGACCTCCCGGACTCCCCCCGCCCCGCCTGGCGCGAGCGCTAAGTCCCCCGTCACGCCAGCAGCTTGTTGCGGCTGCCAACTGCGGCTCGCAAGGAGGGGGTGCCGGACGTGAACCGGATCACTAATTTGCAGCGCCCGAACGGTCGTTGGAATCGGGCGGACAAATGCGCCGCGATCACGACCGTTCGAGTCCTCCAAACCGGAGCCACCCCTTCAGAGCCGCAGGTGCAGTTACGCGGGAGACGTGAGCTCCGAGAACGCGGCTTCCACTTCGCCTTCGGCGGGGGTGCCGATGAAGTGGGCCCGGACGACGCCTTGGCGGTCGGCGACCACGAGCATCGGCACGGTCTCGATGTTGTAGCGCTCGTGGAGGTCCCGCCGGGCGGAGAACTCGACGTCCTGCACGACGACGTCGCCGCTGGCCAGGGCCGCAGCTCGTGCGATCGCCGTTCGACACGACTCGCACGTCGCCGACGAGAACACGGCAAGGAGCCACGGCGCGCCCGGGCGATCGAAGTCTGTGCGGTCGAGCTGGGCCGGCACGGCCCACTTCCGCTGGCTCGGCGGCTCGGGCCGGCGACGCTCGAGCAGCACGGCCACGACGGCAACGACGACGGCGATGCCGACGGCCAGCAGCACGCGCTCCATGAGCCGCTCAGGCTAGAGGGATGCCGATTCCCATGATCAGCCCCAGACCCTTGGCCGGGTACATGTCGCGCTCGACGACGACCGGCGCGGTGGCATCCACGACGACCGGCAGGTCGGACCGTTTGATGTGCTCGCCGAGCCGGACGGCCTTGCGCTGGCCGGCGTCCACCGCGACGTCCTGCAGCCCGTCGACCGCCACCCGCTCACCTCCGGCGAGAGCAGTGACCGAGAAGGTGATCGAGTGCCCCGTGGGGTTCTGGACCACCACCCACTCGTCAAAACCCTCGTCGGCCTGGCCGACGGCGAAGGCCCAGTGGTCGAACGCCTTGGTGGCACCGACGATCGAGTTGTAACCGGCACGCGGCGCGGGCGACCCCGCGTCGATGGCGCGCTCGACGACCAGGCCCGGGTCTTCGGCCGTGACCGTGACGGCGTGGGCAACCTGCCGGGGAATTCGTTGCTCGTTGTTGGCCGAGACCGTGACCCGCGCCTGCGCCGGCACGGTGACGTCGATGGGCTCGGCGGCACCCTGCTCGAGGGCGAGATTGACCTCGGCGCGGACCTCGCGGTTGGCCGGGTTGTAGAGCTGGTAGCGCTCGTTGAGCCCGTTGACGACGAGGCCCTCGGGGAAGTACCACGCGCGCGACGGGGCTGGCGCACCCAAGGCGAGCGACTGGCCCTTGGCGCCGGCCGTGCCATCGAAGCTCTGGAGCCGAGACACGATCACCCGCCCGACGCGCGTGACGATGTCGCTCGACACCGCCTGCCGGCGGTGCACGAAGTCGCCGACGTTGACGGCGACGAGCGCCCGCCCTCGGATGGCCAAGCCCTGCAGACCCTGCGGCGCCGACACCCCGTCCTCGGCGCTGAAGGACATGTCGACGATGGCGTCCTCGGGGAACGGGTTGAACAGGAAGAGCGTCTCGGTGGCGTCCTTGGTCGTGGTCCCCTCGGCGAAGTACCACTGGTCGGACGCGGAAGACGCGCACTGGGTGACGCTCGCCCCGAGGGGTCCACCGATGCCGACCTCGGCGACGGCCGCCCCGCCGTCGAGCTCGACGGTTGCGGCGACGTACGGCGCCCGCACCGCGTCCAAGGCCCGGTAAACGGCGCGGGAGTTGGCGGGAATCGACACGGGCACCGACTTCGTGTCGCCCTGGTTGGGAATGAATGTGACCGTGCCGGTGCGCGTCTGGTCACCGGTGTTGAGGACGGCGACCGACATATCGGCGGTGCCCTTCGGGTCGGCACTGCCGCCCGCGCAGTACCACGTCGACGAAAGGGCATTGGCCGGCGGGGCAACCGGCTCCTTGCCGCTCGTCGTGTGCACCGACGCCTTGGGCCGGCCGAAGCTGTGGTCGACGAATCCGGCGGCGACGATAACGAGGAGAAGCACGAGCAGTGCCGGTGCCCGCCGCACCACGGCGTCCCGTCGCGAACTCACGCTGCAACCTCCCGGCGACGGCGCCGCAGAGCTCGGATCGCGAGGACCCACAAGGCGATCTCGACGAGGACCGCCAGATAGCGCAGCAGCGGCGTGCTGTAGCTCAGCGTGGCGTGGCCACTGTCGCCGACCTGGTAGCGGTTGGCCCAGCCGAAGGACCTCTGGTGCGGCACCGAGTGTCCGGCGACGTCGAGCTTCCAATGACCCGACGCCTCCGACACGAGCACGTCGTTGCCTGCCGGCACCGAACCGGTGTACTTCGTCTGCGCCCGCCGGCCCGGGAGCACCGGGGTGGCGTCGCTGAGGTCGACGCCGAGGCGGCTCTCGGGCGCCGACTGGGCGCTCGATCGCAACGCGCCCCATGCCGTGTTCTCGTACACGGCAACCGCCGGGTCCGACGGCAGCTCCCGCAGGTCGAGCTGGGCC
>JAFAUA010000514.1 GCA_019243595.1 Acidimicrobiia bacterium | reverse complement strand
GAGGATGCACGCGAGGACGAGGACCAGGGCGCCGAGGGGTCGCCGCCAGTTCCGACGCGCCCGCAGGAGGCGATCGAAGTCGTCGGCGGCGCGGTCGCGCTGGCCGGCTCGGAGTCGGTCGACCTCGGCCCGCAGCGACGCCACCTCGGCCTGGAGCGCCTCCAGGCTGCCGGGCACGGGAGGGACCGGCGTCCAGCGCGGCTCGTCGCTCGACATGCCCGTCAAGTGTGCCGTGCCGGGTGGGCCGAGGCGCGGTTGTCAGGCCAAGTGCTTGCGGAAATAGGTGAGGATGCGGGCTCGGGCGTCCTCGGTGGCGGCCTCGTCGAAGCCGAAGCCGCCGGCGCTGGCCACGACCTGCACGATGCGATTCGACATCTTGTTCATGAAAGAGTGCCCGACGTCGGGATACTCCTTGATGTCGTGCTCGATGCCCAGCGCGTCGAGGGCGCTCTCGAGCTTGGCGGCCCGCCCCGGCAGCGCGCGGTCCTTGCCGCCGAAGCTGGCGACGACCGGACACGAGCCGGCGAGCACGTCGACGGGGTCATCGGGCACCTCGCCGTAGTTCGGCGCCGAGACGTCGAAGCTCCCCGTTGGTGCCATCAGGAGCGCGAACCCACCGCCCATGCAGAAGCCGACGATGCCGATCTTGTCCGTGCAGTCGTCGCGAGCTGCGAGCCACGTCCTGGCCGCTTCGATGTCGCCGAAGGCCCGGCCGCGGCCGGCGCGCAGGTCGCGGAACGTCGCCCGGAGACAGGCGATCCTCGATCCCCAGGAGTACAGGTTGGGCGCGAAGGTGAGAAAGCCCTGTCGGGCGAACCAGTCGGTGTGCTCGCGCAGGTCGCGGGTCATCCCGAGGATGTCGTGGATGACGATCACGCCCGGCCACGGCCCGTTGCCATCGGGCCGGGCGAGGTAGCCGCGTAGGTCCCCCTGCGGCGCGGGGAAGGTGACGTCGCTCATTCCGACCAGTTTTCCCGAGCCTCGTTGAGGGCGACCAAGCCGACGACGGCGGCGGCGAGGGGGTCGGCCCACCACCAGCCGGCGACCCGGTCGAGCAGCAGGGCGACCAGGATCCCGGTCGCCAGGCATCCGTCGATGAACGTCATCGAGGCGTTCGCCATCAGCGGCCGGTTGCGAAGCGCCCTCCCTGTGCGGCGCTTCCCCCAGGCCAGCGTGAACATGACGACGACCGTCGCGGCCATGAAGACCGTGCCGAGCGTCGACGACTCGGGTTTCGAGTGGGTCACGACCCCACGGATCGCCTGGACGAGGAGGTACACACCCAAGAGGGCAAAGGCGGCGGCGATCAGGCGTAGGGCCCGCCGGGCACGACCGGGGTCCGCCTCCTCAGTCGCCCCGCCCAAATGCCAGAGGACGACGATCGATGCAAAGACCTCGACGCACGAGTCGAGACCGAATGCCACCAGGGCGAGCGAGCTGGCGGCGATGCCCGTCGCGATGGCGACGATCGCCTCGAGCGAGTTCCAGCCGGTCGTCGCGTACTCCAGACGTCGCCCGCGTCGCTGGAGCTGGTGTTCGGGGACCTCCGGACTATCGGGCGCGGTGGGCCTCTTCTTCAAGGTCGGCTTCGACCATCATCGTCACCAGCTCTGAGAACGACACCCTCGGCTTCCAACCCAGTCGTTCGCGGGCCTTGGTGGCGTCACCGGTGAGGATGTCGACCTCCGCGGGACGCATGAAACGTTGATCGCTCTCGACGTACTTCTCCCAGCCGTCGATCCCCGCCGCCGCGAACGCCAGCTCGAGCAGCTCGCGGATCGTGTGCGTCTCGCCGGTGGCGATCACGTAGTCGTCGGGTTCGTCCTCCTGGAGCATGAGCCACATCGCCTCGACGTAGTCGCCCGCGAACCCCCAGTCGCGCGCCGTCTCGAGGGTGCCGAGCGTGACCTTCTCCTGCAGCCCGAGCTTGATGCGGGCGACGCCGTTGGACACCTTGCGGGTGACGAACTCGAGTCCCCTCCGTGGACTTTCGTGGTTGAAGAGGATCCCGCTCGTGGCGTGGAGGCCGTAGGACTCCCGATAGTTCACGGTCGTGTAGTGGCCGAAGACCTTGGCCGCGCCGTAGGGCGAGCGTGGGTGGAACGGGGTCTCCTCGGTCTGCGGTGTCTGCCGCACCTTGCCGAACATCTCCGACGAGGACGCTTGATAGAAGCGGATGCGGTTGTTCTGGGTGCCGCCGACAACGCGGATGGCCTCGAGCATGCGCAGCACGCCGAGGCCGGTGATGTCGGCCGTGAGCTCCGGCTGTCGGAACGACAAGGCGACGAAGCTGACGGCCCCCAGGTTGTAGACCTCGTCGGGCTGCACCTGCTCGACGACGGCGATCAACGACGAGAGGTCCTGGAGATCGCCCTCGATGAGCTCGACGGCCGGGTTCTCGTCGCGCACGATCTGACCGCGGGGGTTGTTCTGCCCGCGGATCATCCCGAAGGTCTCGTAGCCCTTGGCGACCAGGAGCTCGGCGAGGTAGCGGCCGTCCTGGCCGTCGATGCCTGTAACGAGGGCGCGGGGCATCGCCCGAACCTATCTGGCGGGTGTGGCGGCTCCGGAGAAGGCGCGGAAGGCGACGATCGACCAGGCGAGCATGCCCGCGGCCGGAACGGCCTTGAGCGCTGGATCTTTGACACGCGCGTGGGCGCCCAGCGCGAGGGCGAAATAGACGATGAGGGCTGCGGCGGTGAGGCGGCCGAGCGCAGGTCGCCGGAGCCCGAGATAAAGGCCCATCGCCGACGCGCTCTTCACGGCCGGAAACAGCGGGCGCATCTCCTGTGGGATCCTCAGGTGGTCGAAGTCGTCCTTGAGCCACTGGCTCGGGACCGCGTTGAAGATGGCGTCTCCGACCTGGACGACCATCAGCCTGGTCACGAGCCACCGCTGACGACGGTCCACGGCCAGACGGTACGACGAGAGCGTCGGCGTGTCACGATCGCGTGGTGGAGTATCGCTCCGACCTGTTCAAGGGGACGGCGGAGTACTACGACCGCTTCCGGCTGCCGTACCCCACGGCGCTGTTCGACGATCTGCGCAACCGGGTCTCGCTCAGCGAGAGGGCGAGGGTTGTCGACCTTGCCTGCGGCACCGGGCAGATCGCCTTCCCCCTGGCGACCCACGTCTCCGAGATCCTCGCCGTCGACCAGGAAGAGGAGTCGATCGCCTTCGGGCGGGCGAAGGCGGACGCGCTCGGTGTCACGAACATCCGCTGGGTCGTCTCGGCCGCCGAGGACGTCGCGCTCGAGGGCGCGTTCGATCTGGTCGCCATCGGCAACGCCTTCCATCGTCTCGAGCGGGGTGTCGTCGTGGAGCGCCTCCTTCCCCACCTGCCCGATGGCGCGTGCGTCGCGCTTCTATGGGGCGGTACGCCGTGGCGAGGCGAGCGCCCATGGCAGCGGACGCTGTTCGAAACGCTCGAGCGATGGCGCGACACGGCGGGCGTTCGCGACCGCGTGCCGCAGGGCTGGGAGGACGCCATCGATCGCGATCCGCACGAGAATGTCTTCCGCCGCGCCGGGTTGACATACGAAGGCGAGTTCAGGTTCGCGGTCGACGCGCAGTGGACCGTCGAATCTCTCGCTGGCTTCGTGTACTCGACCTCGTTCCTGAACAGGCAGGCGCTCGGCGACAAGGTCAGCGACTTCGAACGCGACCTCCGGCGGGTCATCGGCGACGAGGTCGTCGAAGCGGAGATGGGGTTCGCCTACCAGCTGGCGCGGAAGGCACGCCGGTGAGCGAGGAGCAGGTCCCGGCCATCAGGGTGGAGATCGCACCGCCGCTGGGGACATCGTGGCTCCGCCACTTGGCGCTCTCAGTCGTGACTTACGGCGGCTACGACCTCTGGCGGCTCTGGGATCCGCGCATGACGTACCGCACGCGGCTGGTCGCCGTGAACCGCGTCGGCCAGCACTTCACGCTCTTCACCGCCGTCGATGCTGAGGAGGCGGACGCCAAGCGGGCGCGCCTCGAGCGTGAGCTGGAGGAGCTGGCCGTCGACGTCTGGTGCGACCGCTACGTCGTCCCGCCCGGCTTCGTGGAAGGCACCTGGCGCCCCGGCCGCTCTGGCCACGAGGGACTGGGCCGCCGGCTTCTCTATCCCGACCCCTAGCGAGCGACGAGGGAGCCGACGGTGATCGCCGGTTGGGCTGCCTCGTCGACATGGATGGCGTCGCCCTTGGTGATCACGCCTTCCTCGACGATGCGCAGGTACGCGCCCGGACGGCCGGCCGCCTCGAAGCGGCCCGGGAAGCCTTCGTCGCCCATGCGCATACCGAGCTTGTAGCAGGGCGTGCGGGGCTGGCTGATCTCGAGCACCGCGGTGCCGACCCGCCAGCGGTCGCCAATGAACGACGCCGTCAGATCGATCCCAGCGGTGGTGAGATTCTCGCCGAACGTCGCGGGCGCGACGGCCCTTCCCAGACTCTCGGCCCACCACGCGTAGTCCTCGACCGAGTAGGCGTACACCGCCTTGTCGGGACCGCCATGCACGCGCCGGTCGGCCTGGTCGTCGCCGGCGAGATTCACGCCTGCGACTTCGATCGGGCCGTCGACGGGTTCCTTCCAGATCCCTGAGCGAACCTCGCGGCCCTGCCACTCGGTCGTCCGCGGACGTCCGACGTTGACCGACACCACGACCGGGTCCGGCGACGCGACAGCCACGGATGCAGCCTGCCACGATGGCTTCGTGACAGAGGCTCCGGGTCCGGTCATCGTCGTCGCCGGACCCTCCGGTGTCGGGAAGACGACAGTGAGCAAGCTGCTTGCCGAGAACTTCGACCCGAGCGCGCACATCGATACCGACGTGTTCCTGTACGCCGTGGTCAACGGGCTCGTGGAGCCGTCGAGCGAAAAGGCCCAACAACAGAACGAGATCATCGGCGGTGCCGTCGGCGCCGCCGCATTGGAATTTGCTGCTGGCGGCTACTCCGTGGTCCTCGACGGCGACTTCTTTCCCGACGGCGTGCAGGGGCTCGCCCGATGGGCGAGCCGCAGTCGCGTCGAGGTCCACTACGTCGTCCTGCGGGCCGACTTCGACACCTGCCTCCGACGCGTCCAACAACGCAGAGCCGGCGACCCGGAGAGCGTCGAAGCCTTCCGGCTCCTACACAGCCGGTTCGAAGACGTCAGCCCGTTCGAAGCGAACGTCTTCGATTCCGCGGAGCCGCCTGAACACATCGCCGCCGCGGCGCTGAACGCCTTCAGCGCCGGGCGGCTCTTGGTCCGGGGCGACTAGCCGCGGCGGGTGCGGCCCCGGAGCGCGGCCAGGCACATCGACATGCTGAGGGCCCCGACGGCAGCGATGGCGGCGGCTGCCTTGAGGAGCGAGTCCCACTGCCAGCCGGACGTCACCAGACCGCGCAAGCCTTCGAGGATGTACGTCACCGGGTTCCAGGCGGCGATGGTGTTCAACCAACCGCTCAGCTGCGACCGGGGCACGTACGACGACGTCATGAACAGGAACGGGAAGAAGAGCAGGAAC
>JAFAUA010000361.1 GCA_019243595.1 Acidimicrobiia bacterium | reverse complement strand
GGACATCGGCCGCGGTCGACACCAGGCCGCCGCTGAGCTCTTCGAAAACCGGCGGGCGCGCGAAGGCGCCGTCTGGCGGGTCCATCAGCGTCAGGCCGTCGGGCCCCGGCATGTAGGCGGCGGCCATGCGGTCGACGTCGACAGCGTGGAACGCCGTGTCCGTCATGCCCAGCGGACCGGTAATGCGGTCGGCGAAGAGTTGCGAGAGCGATGTCCCGGTGGCTCGGGTCAGGAGAACGCCAAGGACGTTCATGCCGGTCTCGTAGAGGAAGCCATCGCCAGGCTGGAAGGCGAGCGGCAGGCCGGCGACGGTTCGCCAGAAGTCGTCGCCCGACATCGGCGTCGGCATGGCGCTCGGGAAGACACCGCCCTCGATCATCGCCCGCTGAAGGGGCGTGTCCTCCAGCACAACGCCCCATCCTGACGTCATCGTGAGCAGGTGGCGGATGGTGACCGGCCGCGCCAGGTCGATGGTCTGGTCGAGCGGCGCGTCCCGTCGCACGAGGACGCGGGCCTTCGCCGCCTCGGGCAGCCAGCGGTCGATCGGGTCGTCGAGGGCGAGGACGCCGTCCTGCATCAGGCTGAGCGTGAGGGCGGCGCCCATCGGCTTGGTGATCGAGGCGATCCGGAAGAGCGTGTCCGCAGTCATCGGTGGGCTCTCGGGCTCGAGGGCGCGGCGGCCCCCGGCGTGGATCTCGGAGCGGTCGCCGATGCGAACGGCGGCGACGTAGCCAGGCATGCGCCCCGCCGCCACTTGCGAGTCGAGTAGTTCCCAGATGCGTTCGATCGACGAACGCTAGCTAGAGGGGCTCAGCCGTCGACGGTCTCGCCGAGGGCCGTGTAGGCGTACTGGAGGACGTCGCTGGCCGCCACCATGGTGAACAGCGACGCCGCCGCGCGCGTGGCCCGCGGCGCCAGCAGGTACCCGAACAGGAAGCCGGTGCCGACCCACTGGGCCATGCAGAACGGACACGTCACCAGCTCACCGACCGCGTGCTTGGCGGGCGACTCCTCGCGCGGCTCCTCGTTGACCTCGCCCGCGGCACCGGGACCCTTGAACTTCGTGAACGGGGCCCGGAACGGCGCGGTGACGGTGTCCTTCGTGAGGAGCCGGCTGAGCTTGTGGGTGGCCACCGACAGGAGCGCCAGGTCACCAGCAGGGATGTGGTGCGGAAGGGGCTGGCGGCGGCGTCTCACGAGCAGGGAGAGCCCGGTCACCGCAGCGCCGTACACGCCGACGAGCGCAGCGTGATCGAGCAGCGGCCGTTCCTCTCCAGGGGCGTAGCCGTGCACGGCGTGCTCGGCAACGTGCAGCGCTCGTTCGGCTGTATCACTCATGGTGCTGATCACTCACGCCACCCGCCTACCCGGCCGAGGTAGGCCGGAAACCGGGCGCGACTACGAGTTGGTCAGACTCGCCTTGAACACCGGGATCAGCCCGCCGGCCAGGATCACCTCGACCTGGCGCGGCGAGAGATGGTGGCGGAGGTCGTACCGCTCGTCCTTCGTCGTGTTCTGCGCGACCAGTGAGCGGCTGGCATCGGCCAGCCGCTCACGCAGCTCGTCGAGCGCGAGCACGTCGTCCTGGTCGACGCGGTCGTAGTCAGCGGGATCGGCGAACTCCAGAGGGAGGATCCCGAAGTTCACGAGGTTCTGCCAGTGGATGCGGGCGAAGCTCTTGGCGATCACGGCCCCCAAGCCGAGGAAGCGTGGGGCGATCGCCGCGTGCTCACGGCTGGAGCCCTGGCCATAGTTCTCTCCCCCGACGATCATGTGCCCGCCCGCGTCGCGCACCTCGAGAGCCCGATCGGAGAACGACTCGTCGACGGCGTCGAACACGAACTCGGCCATCTTCGGGATGTTGCTGCGGTACGGAAGGACGCGTTCGCCGGCGGGCATGATCTCGTCGGTCGAGATGTTGTCGCCGACCTTCAGCAGGACGGGTCCCTCGATGCGATCCGCCAGCGGCTCGAAGTCCGGCAGCGAGGCGATGTTGGGGCCCTTCACGAGCTTCACACCCTCGCCGGACTCCGGCGGGGGCACAAGCATGTCGGCGTCGACGATCAGGTTCTCCGGCGGCTCGACGTGGGGCGCCTTCATCCCGTACAGCTCCTCGAGCCGGCGAGGGTCGGTGATCCTGCCCGTGAGCGCCGAGGCGGCTGCGGTCTCCGGCGAGCACAGCCACACCTTGTCCTCGCGCGTGCCCGAGCGGCCAGGGAAGTTGCGGGGCATCGTACG
>JAFAUA010000359.1 GCA_019243595.1 Acidimicrobiia bacterium | reverse complement strand
CACGCCGAGCACGGCCGCCATCGACGCGGCGTGGAACATCGGCGTCTGGTGCAGGTACACCCGGTCGTCGCCCAGACCGATGGCGACGGCGACGTGGTACAGGTTCAGCATCTCGGCCCGCTGGCTCAGCAGCACGCCCTTGGGCAGTCCCGTCGTGCCGCCCGTGTACATCAGAACGACAGGGTCGTCCTCTTCGGGCTCGTCGGGCACCACGGGCTTGCTGGCCGAGATGAGGTCCTCGTACTTGACGTCGTGGGGGACGTCGCCCTCGCCGACGAGCACGACGGTGCGCAGGTGCTCGAGCTCGGGCCGGGCCTGCTCGAGCAGCCCGGAGAAGAGGAAGTCGGTGAACACAACCTCGGTCCCCGAGTCGTTGAGGATGAAGGCGAGCTCCTTGGCAGCCAGGCGCAGATTGAGCGGGTTGATCACGCCTGCGCCCAGGTAGCAGGCGTGATACAGCTCCAGGTACTCGTGGCTGTTGAGGGCGAGGACCGCCACCCGGTCGCCCTGGGAGATGCCGAGCTCGGTGCGCAAAGCGTTGGCGAGGCGCAAGACCCGGTCGCCGTGCTGCTCCCACGTGCCGTGGTAGTCGCCGTCGTGGAACCCGACCCTCGTGGCGTTGCGGTCAAGCGCCGGGAGCAGCTGGCGGTGGTAGACGAGCTCTTTCACGAGGGCACGATAACGCCTACTCAGGCATATGTGTCCGGGATCACAGTTCCCCCTTCTCATAAGATCTGCAACCGTGTAATCATGTAATCCATGAAGGGACACCATCACTCCACAGCACGGCCCGAGGCCGATCCCGAGGAGGTGCGGGGCTGGTTCGCCGGCCGCCTCCCCGACGACTGGTTCGACGGCCAACCCGAGATCACGATCGACACCGAAGAGATCCTCCTCGTCGGCCGCCTCCCGGCCGGCGACCTCCCCGACGACACCCCGGCCGCCAAGGCGGCCGCCCAGACCGCCCGCGTGAAGCGCTTCCGCGAGGACACGCGCGACCACCGGATCCGCATCGCCGAGGAGGCCGAGCACCGCTACGGCCGCCAGATCAGCTGGGGCGCCGAGATCGGCGAGCACCGCGAGCTGTTCACCACGCTCTCCCTGCCGGTGATGACCCGGCTCCGCATGCCCGAGCGCCACGTGCTCGACACGCTGGTGCGCGGCGGCGTCGCCCGCAGTCGCAGCGAGGCCCTCGCCTGGTGTGTGCGCCTCGTCGGTCAGCACGAAGAGGAGTGGCTCACCGAATTGCAGGACGCGCTCGAGAAGGTGCGCAAGGTGCGCGCCGAAGGCCCTGTCTCGGCGTAGAGCAGACCGACATGCTCGACATCGAACGCGAGCGGGAGCTCGCGGCCTCTGAACAAGAGGCGCTCGACGCCTACTCGACGATCGTCACGTCGGTCGCCGAGCTGGTCATTCCGTCGGTCGCCAGCCTCCAGGTCAGCCATCGCACGCGCAACGGACGCCTCGCCCAAGGGGCGGGCTCCGCCGTCGTGATCACGCCCGACGGCTTCCTCGCGACCTCCGCCCACGTCGTCGACGGCACCCACAAGGGCATCGCCGCCTTCGCCGACGGCCGCGAGTTCGACATCGAGGTCGTCGGGCGCGACCCACTCTCTGACCTTGCGGTCGTCCGCACCAAGGGCACCAAAGGCGGCGACCTCAACGCCGTGGAGATCGGCGACGCCGCCCAGCTGCGCGTCGGCCAGCTCGTCGTCGCCCTCGGCAACCCCATGGGTCTGGCCGGGACGCTGACCGCGGGAGTGGTAAGCGCACTGGGCCGCTCGTTCCCCACGCGCGCCGGCTCCACCAGCCGTCTCGTCGAGGACGTCATCCAGACCGACGCCGCCCTCAACCCCGGCAACTCCGGGGGTGCTCTCGTCGACGGCAATGGCCGCCTGGTCGGCGTGAACACCGCGGTGGCGGGCGTCGGGCTCGGTCTTGCCGTCCCCCTCAATACCACGACGCGGCGGATCGTCGCCGCTCTCATGAGCGAGGGACGGTTCCGCCGCGCCTATCTCGGCATCGCCGGCGGGCGCCGGCCACTTCCGCCGCGCGCCGCAGATGCCCTCGACCGCAGGTTCGGCGTCGAGGTGGTCCAGATCGTCGAAGGCAGTCCGGCCGCCGCCGCCGGCCTCAAGCAGGAGGATCTGATCCTCGACATCGACGGGACACCCGTGGAGCAGCCCGGCGACCTCCAGCGTCTGATGATCAGCGATCGCATTGGCCGTGAGGTCTGCGTGCGTGTGTTCCGCAACGGCGAGGTCCTCGAGGTGACCGTCCGCCCGGTCGAGCTCCAGCAGTAACGGCGTTCTCAAGTAAGGATGGGGCGGTGATCGCCGTCCACGCCCTCGCGTTCGTCGGCGGCGCGCTCCTCGTGGCGCTCGTCCTTTATTCGGCGGTCGTCACTGTCGTGCTGCCGCGGGGCGAGTCCGCGACCCTCACCCGGATCGTCTTCATCGGCTGGCGGTCGGTCTTCGTCTTCTTCGCCAACCGCACCAAGACCTACGAGTCGACGGACCGCATCATGGCGTTCTACGGGCCCGTCGGCC
>JAFAUA010000337.1 GCA_019243595.1 Acidimicrobiia bacterium | reverse complement strand
GATTGCCTTGGGCTCGCGCTTCGACGACCGGGTGACGGGCAAGGTCTCCGCGTTCGCGCCCGACGCCAAGATCATCCACGTCGACATCGACCCGGCCGAGCTCAACAAGGTGAAGCGTCCCGACGTGCCGATTGTCGGCGACTGCAGGCTGGTGATCGAGGAGATCAACAAGGCGGTCCGCGACCTGGGCGGCACCGAGGCCCAAGCCGACCGCAGCGCGTGGATCGACCAGATCCGGGCATGGCAGAAGCAGTACCCGCTCCATTACGAGCAGCCCGAGACCGGCAACGTGCTGAAGCCGCAGTACGTCCTCGAGCGCCTGCGCGACAACGCGCCCGACGACACGATCCTCGTCTCCGGTGTTGGTCAGCACCAGATGTGGTCCAGCCAGTACTGGCGCTTCGAGCGTCCGTACACCTGGGTGAACTCCGGTGGTCTCGGCACGATGGGCTTCGCCGTCCCCGCCGCCGTCGGCGCCAAAGTCGGCCAGCCCGGCGACACCGTGTGGGCGGTCGACGGCGACGGCTGCTTCCAGATGACGGCCCAGGAGCTGGTGACTGCGGCGACCGAGCGCATTCCGATCAAGGTCGCCATCCTCAACAACGCCTACCTCGGCATGGTCCGTCAGTGGCAGGAGCTCTTCTACGAGGAGCGCTACTCCGAGGTGTACCTGTCGCCGCACCTGCCCGACTACAAGATGTGGGCCGAGGCCATGGGCTGTGAGGGCATGCGCGTGGACTCGCCCGAAGAGGTCGACGCCGCCATCGACAAGGCCAACAGCATCGACGACCGGCCCGTCGTCATCGACTTCCGCGTCGACTACCGGGAGAAGGTGTACCCGATGGTCCCTGCAGGTGGGTCGAACGACGACATCATCCTCGATCCGTCCCAGGGCGAAGGAGGCCGCTGATGCCCGCACCCGCACGCCACCACACGCTGAGCGTGCTCGTCGAGAACAAGGCCGGTGTGCTCATGCGCGTCGCCGGGCTGTTCGCCCGGCGGGGGTTCAACATCTATTCGTTGGCCGTCGCCCCGACCGACGACGAGCGGTTCAGCCGGATCACGATCGTCGTCGACGTGGAGTCGGCGCCCCTCGAGCAGGTGACCAAGCAGCTGTTCAAGCTCATCCCGGTGGTGAAGATCAGTGAGCTCGATCCGTCCGACGCGGTCGAGCGAGAGCTCATGCTGGCAACGATCAAGGCCGAGCCGGCGACGCGTGGCCAGGTGATCGAGCTCGTCAACGTGTTCGAGGGCACGATCATCGACGTCGGCCACGACGAGATCACGGTGATGCTCGCCGGCCGGCCGGACAAGCTTGACGACTTCGAGGACCTCATGAGGACCTACGAGATCGTCGAGCTCCAGAGGACGGGGCGCGTGGCCCTGCCTAAGTTGGAGAGGCAGGCTCCTCGCCTGCGCAGCGTGAAGGGAGCCTGACCAGTGGCGAACATCTTCTACGAGAAGGACGCCGATCCGAACCTCATCGGCGGCCGCAAGGTGGCAGTGATCGGCTACGGCTCCCAGGGCCACGCCCACGCCCTCAACCTCAAGGACTCGGGCGTCGACGTACGCATTGGTCTGCGGGAGGGTTCGTCGTCGAAGGCCAAGGCCGAGGCGGCCGGGCTGCGCGTGCTCCCGATCGGGCAGGCGGTGGCTGAGGCCGACCTCATCATGATCCTCTGCCCCGACACCGAGCAGAAGGGCGTCTACGAGGCCGACATCGAGCCCAACCTGCAGGACGGCGACGCCCTGTTCTTCGCCCATGGCTTCAACATCCGCTTCGGCCAGATCCGCCCGCCCGCCGGCGTCGACGTCGGCATGGTGGCGCCCAAGGGCCCGGGCCACCTCGTTCGCCGTGAGTACGAGGCGGGCGGCGGCGTGCCGTCCTTGATCGCCAAGGACCAGGACCCGTCGGGCAAGACGATGGAGCTGGCCCTGTCGTACGCGCATGCCATCGGCGCCACCCGCGCCGGCGTGCTGCAGACGACGTTCGAGGAGGAGACCGAGACCGACCTCTTCGGCGAGCAAGTCGTGCTGTGCGGCGGCATCGTCGAGCTCGTGAAGGCCGGCTTCGAGACGCTCGTCGGCGCCGGTTACCAGCCCGAGTCCGCGTACTTCGAGTGCCTCCACGAGCTGAAGCTCATCGTCGACCTCATGTACGAGCACGGCATCCAGGGCATGCACTTCTCGATCTCGGACACGGCCGAGTACGGCGACTACACCCGCGGCCCCCGCATCATCAACGACGAGACCAAGGCCGAGATGCGCCGCATCCTCGACGAGATCCAGGACGGCCGCTTCGCCGAGGAGTGGATCGCCGAGAACCAGAACGGCCGCCCCAACTTCAACGAGTACCGGCGCAAGACGTCCGAGCTCCAGGTCGAGAAGGTTGGCGCCGAGCTCCGGGCCATGATGCCGTGGATCTCCGCCGGCAAGAAGGGCCTCGAGGAAGCGTCTGGCGGTAAAGGCGAGAAGTAACCGCCCCGTTCTTTGCGCGTTTTCATTGCCAGGAGACGGGAAAACGCGCAAAGAACGGAGAGTCTGTGGGCGCCTGAGCATCGGGCGCTCACGCTGGGGCTCGTCCTCACCATCACGTTCGTGGCGTCGGAGGCGCTGGCCGTGGCGCCTGCAGTTCCGGTGCTGGC
>JAFAUA010000043.1 GCA_019243595.1 Acidimicrobiia bacterium | reverse complement strand
AACGGCGCCGTGTGGGGTGCGTTCAGCAACTCCGGACAGACGTGCATCGCCGTCGAGCGGGCCTACGTCGAGGCCGGCGTGTACGACGAATTCGTCGACAAGGTCGTGACCAAGACGCGCGCCATCCGCCAGGGCTCCCCCCAAGACGACATGGGGTCGATGACGTTCCCGCCGCAGGTCGACCTCGTCGAGCGCCACCTCGCCGACGCGGTCGACAAAGGCGCCAAGATCCTCACCGGCGGGCGCCGGCGCACCGACCTCGGCGAGATGTGGTTCGAGCCGACCGTTCTCGTCGACGTCGACCACACCATGGCGATCATGCGGGAGGAGACATTCGGCCCGGTGCTGCCGATCGTCAAGGTGCCCGACGAAGCCGAGGCGCTCCGCCTGGCCAACGACTCGCCGTACGGCCTGAACTCTTCCGTCTGGACGACCTCCGATGACCGCGGCCGCCGCGTCGCCGGCCAGCTCGAGTCAGGCAACGTCTGTGTCAACGACTGCCTGATCAGCTACGGCGTGAGCGGCCTGCCGTTCGGTGGGGCCAAGGAGTCCGGCGTCGGCCGCACCCACGGCATTGAGGGCCTCACCGACATGTGCCGGGTGAAGTCGGTCGTCGAGGATCGGTTCGGCCTCAAGCGTGAGCTCCAGTGGTACCCGGTGCCGCCCGGCGCCTATCCCGTGCTCAAGCGGGCCACCAAGTTGCTCTACCGCCGCGGCGCCCTCAACAAGGTGCGTGCCCTGTTCAAGGGCTGAGCCAACCGCGGGCTATGCCCGTCATGGCCCGTTTGGGTCAATCGCGATTTGGCCCTGTCGCAGTTCGGACATTTCGGGTCTACTTCCCATCATGCGACGGGTTGGTGCGGTCCTCGGGGGTCTTGTCATCCTCGCCGCACCGTTCAGCGCACGGGCCCTGGCCGGTGAGAAGGCCGCCGACGGTCCCACCTGCGTGACGATCCCGGTCTCCGGCCAGACGGAATGCCTCCCGGCACTGGGCCTGCCGCAGCTGCCGGCGCCGCCGAACGTTCCCATTCCGCCCGCGCCCCAGCTGCCGAACCCGCCGGCCCTGCCGCAGCTCCCGGCCCCGCCGCCGGTGCCGAAGTTGCCGCTCCCGCCCGCTCCCCAGCTGCCGCAGCTGCCCGCCGTGCCTCTGCCGCCTTTGCCGTCCCTGCCCACGCCGCCGACCCCGGGGACGACCAGTTCTTCCGTGACCTCTCATTCGACCGGCGTCTGCTCGCTCCCGGGGGTGGGCGGGCAGCTCGCCGGCCAACCGGTCGAGACGGCGATGACCGGTGCCCTTGCCACCGTGGGAGCGTGCCCCGGCACGTGATCTCCCCGAGCTGATCGCAGCACACGCCATACCTCTTGGGGACGCATGGGGGCGACCTTCGGGTCGCCCCCTCGTCGCGTCAGTCGATCGGCGTGAGCGGGCGGTTGTCGTCGTCGAGCTGGTGCAGGTACTCGCTGATGCCGTGGCCGGTGCGGCCCTCGTATGTCCAACGGGCCAGGCCCTCGTTGACGATCGTGCGCCGGTCGCCGTGGCGCTGGGGTAGGCCGGCTACACGCAACACGTCGGCCCGCAGCTCGTGGACGCGGCCGCGCTTGTCGGTGGCGCGGACGTGCGAGACGCGATGGGTGAGCCCGTCGTCGGCCAGCTCGGTCTTGACGTCCCACTCCTTGATGCTGGCGGCCTCACCGTCCTTCCAGACCCAGCCGCGGTGGAGGTCGCCGGCGTCAGTGCCGATGCGGATGCCGCCGAAGTGGACGTCGTCACCGATGTTGATGGAGAACCAACGCCACATCTTGGGGCCGCCCCATTTCCGCGGCCCCCACGACTTGTCGCGGTTGCCGCGGGCTTCAGGTCCGAGCCGGAAGCGTTGACCATCGGCTTCGATCCAGCCCGACCAGCGGCCGGACTGCTCGAGGTGACCGCGGCCGACGCTCTTGGCGGTCTCGGCACTGACGCCTTCGCTCTTCTTCCCCTGACCGTCGGTACCGATCGCCGGAATGAGCGCCGAGAACGTCACGTCCATCGCCAACTTGCCGGGGTGCATGCCCCCGTCCTCGCCGAGCTCGAGCACGATGGCATCTGCGTCGCACGTGATGCGCCATTCCTTAAGTGGCGCCAGCCGCTCGTAGGTGACACCGGCGACCTCCAAGCCGGTGTCGACCATCACCCCTTGGTCGCGCACTCCCCTGACGACCGACAGCTCGGAGCCCGGCAGCCACACCGACAACCCGACGTCCATCGTCCCCTCGTTGGGGCGGATGCCGAGGCGCGTGAAGAAACCGACGTCGATA
>JAFAUA010000506.1 GCA_019243595.1 Acidimicrobiia bacterium | reverse complement strand
CACGACCGGCCGGCCCGCCGAGAAGTACGAGGTGAGCTTGCTGGGCAGCGCCATGTCCACGATGCTGCCTCGTTCGTTGACGAGAAGAACGTCGGCCGCGGCCATGAGCTGGTTGCAGCGGTCGCGCGGCATGTTCGGCAGCAGCTGCAGGTTGGCGACGCCGGCCGCGCGCTCTTCGATCATCGGGCGCTGGCTGCCGTCGCCCATCAGCACGAAGCGCAGCGGCCGCCCGTTGGTGCCGGCCTCCCTCGCCGCGTCGACGACGAACTCGAGGCCCTGCTTCAGGCCCATGTTGCCGGCGTGGAGCACGACCAGCTCGTCGTCGGTCCACCCGACCCCGCGGCGGATATCGGCGACGGATGCCTCCGGCGCCGCCTCGCCGGCGGGCGCATCGACCTCGACCCAGTTGCGCAGGACGCTGATCCGGTCGGCGGGCACGCCGAAGGCCTCGACGTAGGGCTGGAAGCGAGGGGACACGACGGCGACCCGCGTTGCCTTGGCCAAGGTCCACCCTTCGACCGCCGCCGTTGCCCGCGCCGCGGCGCCGCCCCCCGAGATGCCGGACTGGCGCGCCGCCTGCGACGAGAGGTCCTGCACGACGATCCCGTAACGAGTCTTCGTGCGGCGCGCAAACTCGCGTGCTGTCGCGCCGCAGCTCAACGACGGGATGACGCCGATCACGGCGTCGCTCGGCGGCGCGGCGCGGAGCATGGCGTGCACGAAAAGCGTTGCCTCGTAGGCGGCGCGGCGCGCCGCCGACTGGCGGCTCGGGATGTAATGCAACATCCGGTGGATCGTCACGCCCCGACGCTGCTCGGTCGAGCGGAGCCGGCCCCGGTAGCTCGGCTCGATGCGCCACTCCGGATAGTGGGGCATGGCGGTGAAGACGTTGACCGTCGCCCCCTGCTCGGCGAGATGCTCTGCCATGCGGGTGCTGTAGGGCGCGATCCCGACGTGCTCGGGCCAGTAGAACTGGCTGACGAGCGTGATGCGCTTTCTTTTGAAACTGGTCCCCCCAGCGAACGCACTCATGTCCGGGCCGGTCGGAGGATGCCCTTGAGGATGCGGCGGGCGCGGTGTGAAGGCAACAGCTTCCGGAGGACTTCGACGCCGACGCCGGTGTGCTCGAGCATCTGGTGTTCGAAATGGCGCTCGAGCATGGGGTTCTCGGCGACCATCGGTGGGTGGCGAAGGGGGAACTGCATACGTGAGGTCGGGATCTCGGCCAGGTCGCCGGCGAGGATGGTCTGGGTGGCGTCGGCGCGGAAGCCCAGGTTCGCCACCAGGTTGACCGACGGCGACACGGAGAGCCCGTGCCCGCTCATCACCGCGTACTGCCACTGGTGGTCCCACGTGGCCTCGCCCCGGTAGGCGCGTTCCCAGTCGCGCCGCATCGTCGCCTGCCACCGCCGTCCGGCGGGGAGCCCGGCCATCAGTCCGGAGTCGCGGAACTGGGGCCACGTCGACATGGCGAAGTCGTAGCGCGCCCAGCTCTCCCGCCATGTCGCCCAGCCCCACACAGGGGCGAACTCGTTGAACGAGTAGCTGTAGCCCATGTACGCCTCGGTGGGAGCGGCCAGGTTGCTCCCGGCGATCTGCATTACCCGCCCGTCGTCCCGATAGCGGTCGAGGAGCTCGGCGCAGAACGGAAAGAAGCTCGGGTCGGTGAGACAGTCGTCCTCGAGAATCACCGCTTCGGACACGTGCTCGAACGCCCAGTCGATCCCGGACGAGACGGCGGGGCCGCAGCCCAGGTTCTTGTCCTCGTACTTCCGGAGCACCTCGCACGGCCAGTCGATGTCGTCGACGATGTCGCGTGTGGCCTGGCACAGCGCTGCGTCGTCGGGCTTCCAGTCGCGGGGGCCGTCGGCGATCAGCAAGAGCTGCCGCGGGCGCACGCCGCGCACGACGTCGAACACGCGCTTGGTGAGGTCGGGGCGGTTGAAGACGATGAAGACGATGGCCGGGCAGTCGGTTGACACTGCGCCGGCCTGCTCAGAGGCCGGCATCGTGGTCGATCGGCCGCCTGGCGATGACGTTCTCGTAGAGCGCCAGCGTGCGGCGGGCGACCGTCACCGGGTGGTAGCGCTCGACGACGAACTCGCGTGCCTTGTCGGCACGGGTGCGTGCCGCGTCGGGGTCGTCGAGCACGCTCGTCACCGCCCGCTCGACAGCATCGACGTCGAGCGCGCACACGGTGACGAAATCGGCGAGCTCGTCGGAGAGATACACCTCATGGGAGACGACAGCAGGAGTGCGGGCCATGAGCGCTTCGAGCAGGACGATACCGAAGTTCTCGTTTTCCGAAGGCAGCACGAACACGTCGGCCGCCGCGAACGCGTCCCACTTGGCGTCGCCCGTGAGGTGTCCCAGCCACAGCACGCGCGTCGCGCCCGACACGGTCGCCGCTTCGTCGCGCAGCTGCTGCTCGTACTCGGGCCGGCCGGTGCCGGCGATGGCGAGGACGACGTCACCGCGCCCCTCGGAGACGCGGGCCGCGGCGCGGAACAGGCGCTCCAGGCCCTTCTTGCGGTGCAGGCGGGACAGGAACAGCAGGACCTTGGCGTCGGTGTCGATGTTGTGGGCGGCTCTGAATCGGCGCCCGTCGCCCGCGGTCGACGGAGCGCTCACCGGGAGCGGGAGCACCTGCACGTCGGGGGCGGCGCCCCAGGTCATCAGCCGGTCGCGCTCGCGCTCGGTGGTCACCAATACGCCGGCCGCGTTGCGCAGCATGGGGCGTACGACGAGCGGGCCGAACACCGCTTTCAGCGAGCTGTGCTTCTGGAGGTCGTAGGGGTCGAGCGAGCTGTGGGGCTGGACCAGGTACGGCACTCGGCGTCGCCGGGCGGTGCGCGCCGCGTCGACGAACGGAAACTTGAAGAGCCCGTGCACGCAGACGACGTCGTACTCGCCCATTGCGGACCGCAGCCACGACCGGAGGGTGGGGGAGTTCCAGTAGTGGTGCGGCGGGCGGCGACCGAACCCGTGGACGGGCAGGTCGGGCCACACGTCCCGGATGTAGTCGGCGGCGGTCGGGGACTCCCACGAGCCCGCGACCGCGGCGTCGACACCGAGCTGGCGGAGGTAGGCGGCGGTCTCGACGCCCGCCGCTGTCGACCCACCGACGTGCGCGTCGAGGGAACCGACAACGTGGAGGACGCGCATGCCTCAGCGTAGGCTGCGCCGCGGAGCATGAGATGACGAGCGACCAGTCCATCGTCCTCGCCGCCTGCTTCAACCAGAAGTACGTGCCACAGGCGGCGACCATGCTCCGGTCGTTTGCCGACTCGGTCACGACACCCGCCCGGTGGTACCTCGTTGCCGACGACTCGGTCGATCAGCCCACCCACGATCGTCTGGTCGACTTCGCCCGCTCGCGCGGCCTGACGGCCGAGGCGGCGCGCATCCCCGACGACCTGGTGGCCGGATTCGACGACTGCGGGTACCTGCCGCGTATCGCCTGGTACCGGGCGGTGCTGGCCGAGGCCTTCTGCGACGAGGACCGCCTCATCTACCTCGACAGCGACCTGCTCGTGCTGCACGACCTGCGGCCGCTGTGGGAGGCGAAGCTTCGGCCCGGCGACTACTTCGGTGCCATCGGCCAGCCCTCGTACGGCGACGCCGCGATCCTGGCCGCCGGGGTGGGCCTGTCGCCGGACACCCCGTATTTCAACTCAGGTGTGATGCTCATGGACCTGGCCCTCATGCGCGCCGAGCAGTTCGCCCGCCGGACCCGCGAGTTCGCCGTGAGCGACGACCGGCCCGAGCTACCGACCGCCGATCAGTGTGCGATGAACGCGCTGTTCAACGACCGGTGGACGTCGCTCGACCCGACGTGGAACTGCATGAGCTCGATCATGCTGCCGTTCCTCTTCGGGGCGGAATGGCGCGACGATCGCTTCCACGACGCCGTCACCCTCGAGCGCGCTGCTCGCGCACCCGCCGTCGTCCACTTCGAAGGGCCGGCCGTGCTCAAGCCTTGGAACGCCCGGTGCTTCAATCCCTTCGCCGACCTCTACCGCACGTATCGAGCCGAGACGCCCTGGCCCCTCGACGCCCTCGAGGGCCGGCGGCACGACGCCTGGTTCGCCCGAATGTCGCCACGGCTCCAGGCCCGGGTGTGGCAGTTCCGTCGCTGGCAGACGGGACTTTCGAGGGGTCGGTCGTGAGGCCATGAACGGCGACGGTCCCAGCTACCTGTCTGAACGCAGACCGGACGTCTTCCAGTCCCGCCCCTGGTCGCCGTTCGCGTTCGTGAACTTGAAGCTCCGGCGCCTCATCGCCGAGCTGCTCACGGAGACCGCGATCCCGCCTGGCGCGACGGTCGTCGATTACGGATGCGCGCAGTCGCCGTATGTGGGGCTTCTGCCGGCGAGCACGCAGTACATCGGTGCCGACATCGAAGGGAACCCAGAAGCGGCGGTCATCCTCCGGCCCGACGGCTCCGTCCCCTTGCCGGACGGAAGCACAGATGTCGTGCTCTCGACCCAGGTTCTCGAGCACGTCATCGATCCGGCGCTGTATCTGGCGGAGTGCGCGCGACTGCTACGACCCGGCGGCTCGCTGGTTCTCACCACGCACGGGATCATGTTTCGCCACCCGGACCCCGAGGACTACTGGCGTTGGACCTGCGATGGCCTGGCCCGGATCGTGCAGGATGCCGGCTTCGAAGTGGTCCAGATCCGTGGCGCGATAGGCCTCCTCGCTTCCGCCGTGATGCTCTTCCAGTGGGGCGCCGCCGTCCGCATGCCCGGCTGGCTGGCCCGACCCTTCATCGTCGTCTGCCAGGCCTTGATGGCGCTGGTCGACAGGTTCGAGTCCGAAGATGCGAAGAAACACGACGCGCTGGTGCTCGGCATCCGCGCCGTGCGGCCGGCCGTCAAGGACTGACGCCGCCTCCGGCCGCGGACGCGGACTGGGTGACGATGCGTGTCCACTCGGAGGCGAGGTTGCGGTGGGCATCGAGGGCCGATTGGTGCACCGCGATCGTGTCCATGTGGTCGGCGATCAGCTTGTAGCCATGGGACGCGAGCATTGAACGGGCTGCGTCCTGGTCGGCCGGGTCCAGGTGCACGTGCTCGTACATGATCAGCCCCGGCCGCCAACGGGGCAGATCGATGAGCTTGAGCACCTCGAAGTCGTAGCCCTCGGTGTCGGTCTGCACGATGTCAATGTGGTCGACGTGGTGCTTGGCGCAGAGCGACTCGAACGTCAGGCTCGGAACGGTCGTCGTCACCAACCGTTCGCCGATGTCGGGCACGAGATCGGTGTGTTTCGCGACGACGTCCCGCCGGATCGAGCCGAGGGCGTCGTAGCCGCCCCACACCGACCCGTCGGTCGTTTCGGGCAGGTGGTGGATGTCGACGGTGCCGTCGTGGTCGGCGATCGCCGAGTTCTCGAGCACCAGACGCGAGTTGCGGCCGTAGCTGGCCTGCAGACGGGCGAAGACGTAGGGCACGGGCTCGACGAGGATCCCGCCCCACGGGCGGCGGACGAGCTCGGCCCGCAGCGGATCGACGATCGACCCGTCGTGGGCGCCCACCTGCACGACGAAGGCACGGGGGTACTCGCGGGCGAAGGCGAAGATGACCTGCCCCAGGGCGCCCTCCGGCGGCCGGCGCGGGAGGCGGCGGCGGATGGAGCGCAGGGCGTCGCCGACGGGCGTGCCGGAAGGAAAGCGCACCGCCGCCGAGCGGCTGATGCGGTCGACGAGCGAACCCAGCGTGGACACGGGCGGCGAGCCTAGGAGGCCGGCGAGGCGGGAACGCCGCCCGGCGCCGGCATGTGGATGGTGCGGTCGGCGTACTCCACGACGATCGGGTCGTGGGTCACGACCATGACGCCGACCTGTTCCTTGATCGCAACGAGCGTCGACATCAGCGACCGTGACGTGGCGGTGTCGAGAGCCGAGGTCGGCTCATCGAGCAGGAGGACGCCCGGGTGGCCGAACAGGGCCCGGGCCACACCGAGGCGCTGGCGCTCGCCGCCTGACATGTGGCTTCCCCGTTCACCCAACATGGTGTTGAGGCCGGCTGGCAGCCGCCGCGCCCAGTCGCCCAGGCGGGCGGCCTCGAGCGCGGCCCACACCTCCGACTCGACGTCTCCTGACTTGGGGGTGCGCCCGAGCGAGACGTTGAACGTCACGGTCTCGTCCCACACGAACGTCTCCTGGGCGACGTACCCCACGTCGCCTCCCGATCGCCGGACCTCGCCGCGCTGGGGCGTGATGAGCCCGATCAGGATGTCGACGAGCGTGGTCTTGCCGGCGCCGGACTCGCCCTGGATGGCGACCAGCTCGCTCGGCCCCAACTCGAGGCTGACGTCGCGCAGGGCGTCGACCTCGCGCGTCGGGTACCGGAAGCGCACGCCTGCGAGGCTGAGAAGCGGGCCGCTGCGCCGCGCTGCTTCGGCGTCCGTCCCGGCGGCGACGGGAACGGACGGGCCCGCAGGCTCGTCGGCCATCGCGTCGATGGCCAGCAGATCGGGCGCCAGGTCGTCGACGGCGGTCCCCGACACCTTGATCAGGGTCAGGGACGTGAGCGCGCGGGCCAGCGCGGGCATGGCCCGGGCCGCCACTCCCGACAGGAGTCCGAACGAGGTGAGGATGGCGCCCTCGCCGTTCACGAGCGCCTGGACGCCGAGGGCCAGGCCGAGCCCGACGACGAGCACGATCTCGAGGTAGTAGCGGGCGATCTGCGAATAGATGAGGACATCGCGAGCGGTCCCCGAATAGCGCTTCCGGACCGCGGAGAAGCGCGTCGTGGCCAGGTCCTCCACCCCGAAGGACTTGATGGTCTTGAGGCCACCGAACGCTTCCCCGACGGAGTTGAGGAAGTCGCGGCTGTCGACCTGCAGTCGGTCGGCGAGCTTGCCCGTTGGTGAGCGGATGAGGCGGCTGTAGAGCTGGGCGGCGAGCAGCAAGACAACCCCCAGCGTCACGCCCATGATCGGCGAGCTGACGAAGATCACGATGATCAGCCCGAGCAGCCCCAAGCCGTCGGCGATGAGCACGCCGAGGCCGCCACCCGCAGCCCGGTAGAGCTGGGGCATCGCCACGTGCAGGTCGCGGATCAGTCCCGCCGAGCCCCGCTCAGATGTCTCCAGGTAGGGCTCGGCGAGGATGCGCCGGAACATCTTCACGCTGCGGTCGCCCTCGTCGTTGGCGAGGAACGACGACTGCCAGAGCATCACGATCGCCGACCCGACCGACTTGCCGACGAGGAAGGCAACGATCACGATCGCCACCGCGGCAGTGGAGGTGTTGCCGAGGATCCCGCCGTGGTTGCTGGGGTTGACGAACTGGCGGACCAGGCGCGGCACGAGGCCGACGCCGACGGCGTCCATGGCCGCCAAGATCGCCGACAGGATGGCCGTGATGACGATCTTGCGGCGCGTGGTCGGCTCGAACAGGCGCCACGTCAGCTTGATGATGTGCGTCAGTGACCGCTGCGGGGGCGTCTCGGTACTCATCGTCGGTCGTTGTCGAGCATCGCGCCGTAACGGCGCCGGACCCCGAGTCGCTTGGCCAACTGCACGGCTCGCTCGCGCCCGAGGAGGCGCGCCGAGCGGAGCGGGGCAGCGAGCGGGTCGGGGGTGACGCCGGTCTCCCGGATGAGCTCGTCGATCTCGGCGTCGGCGGGCGTGAGGGTGAGTCCCGGCACCCGTCCGAGCGGATTCGACCGGCCGGGGAGGTCGAACATGTGGAAGTAGTGGGCGATGACCACGTCGCCGAGCGACGCGGCGCGGACCCCCTCGGGCAGCTGGTCGTGCCAGGGCAGTCCGTAGTTGTAGGTGGGCGGCAGGATGCTCGGCTCCACGCCGATGCGTGCGATCGCCATCGCCAGCCCGTACTGCTCGGTGAAGATCGACCGGTTGTCGCCGGGGATGATTCCCGACTTGGCCAGGCTCTCGGTCAGGTCGTGCCACTGCCGCATGAGCCCGAGCGAACGCCGCGCCACGATCAACCCGGAGTTGTAATAGGCGCGGATCCGCTCCTGGGACACCACGGTCTCGACGTAGCGCCGAGGGCCGCTGACACCGGCGTGTCGCTCGAAGGCGTCCCACATCTCGGCGTTCTCGTCGTCGTCGGTGGTGCCCGCCACCTTGAACGGCTCGGGACGGATGGCGAGGTCGACGCCCGACGGCAGGTTGAACTCGGCGGGCTCGGAGAGCACGAGCATGTCCGAGTCCATGACGACGAAGACGTCGTGGTCGAGGAACTCCTCGGCGAAGGTGGCCGCGTGGGCCTTGTTGGCGAACCCGTAGGCGGGGAGACAGACGTTGAGCGGTGCCTCGATGTGAACCACGCCGAGATCGGCGAACCGCTCCCGGGTCTTGCCTTCCAGCGCCGGCCCGGGTCGAGGCTGGAAGCTGTAGACGGGGACGTCGGCGAACCGCCCCCCGCGCCGCCGGAGGGTTTCGCACATCAGGACCGACTGCCGCTCGAGGCGTCCCGCCTCGGTGCAGATGAGCACGGCGACGTCGCGGGCCGCGTCGTGGAGGTGGCGCTCGATCACGGCGTCTTCTCCAGCACCCGTTCGAGCCGGGCGGCGAGCCGGGCGCAGTCGACGTCGATGTCCTGCCACTGCACGGCCCGCCGGTCGGTTGCGGCCAGGCCCGGGGTGCGCCGGCCGAACAGCGGCTCGTACCTGAGTTGCGCGGTGTTGGCGAGGGTCCAGAAGCAGAGGGTCTGGCCCAGCGGCGACAGAAGCTCGACGAGCACGGTGCTGGGTGCGCAGAACATCACGTTGGTCAGGCCACCGCCGTGGGGACCGACGACGACGCTGGCCTCGGAGAACAGTCGGGCCTGGTCGGCGACGGGCATCGAGCCCGGGTCGACGGCCTCGAAGCCGTACCCCTGCAGCGCGTCGAGCACCTCGGCCTCGTTGACGACCTTGCGCCGGAACTCGCCCTGCCGCGACACGTAGATGCGCCGGCCCCCGCCCGCCGCACCGTCGACACCGAACAGCGACCGCATGTAGGCGATCGAGTCGGGACGGGTGTGGTTCATCACGCCACCCATGGAAGGCACGAGCAGACGGTCGAACTCCACGTGCATGCGCCGCTCCGGCGTGATGAACCGTTTCGGGTCGACACCGACGCGGGCCAGGCACTCGCGCTGGAAGGAAGTCGCCGACGGCGTCACGACCCAGTCGGCGTCGTCGAGCAGGTCGCCGAGCACCGCGAACCGCGGCAGCACCTCGGTCATCCAGTGGTAGTAGTACGCCGCGTACGCGGTGGCGACGACCGCACCGGTTCCCGCCACGTGGCGCACCGGTGGCAGCAGTGGCTTGCGCAGGATCGGGTACGCCGTGCGATCGCGAATGAAGCGGTTGGCGACGCCGGAGAAGAACGTGCCGTCGGGGCCGATGACCGAAGCGTCCGCGCCGCACACACGTCCGCCGTCGACATCGAGCACGTACGTCGGCCCGAGGTCGAAGCGGCCCTGCACGACGTACTCGCGGTTGATCTCGGCGGCTTCCGGGGGGACGGGATAGGACAGCGCGACGCCGGGAAGGCGGGTCAGAAGGCGTGCGCCCGTCCGGCGGGCGAAGGCCTCCGGGTCGTTCTCGACGTGGCGCGGCGGCCCCAACCGACCCGGCAGTGCCGCGAGCGGTGCGACAGCAACTGTCGCCAACCGGGCCCACAGCCTGAGCAAGAAGCGCATCGGCACTTCCAGCCAGACGAGCATTGGGCCGGGCACGGCACGGCGCGCGAGTCGGACTGCCCGGTCCGTGGTCACCACTTCCTCTCTGTCCCCGAGCGGGTAAGCACCCTACCGGTCGGTCGCTACGATGCTGCGGGTGAAGGGCATGGGCGCGCGGCGCGGCGGCGGGGGCGCCGGGGTGTCCCCCGAGCAGATCCAGCACGACTTCTACACGCAGCATGCCGAGCGTTACGACGCCGACTTCGTCTGCGAGGGCGACGAGCACTACGTGGCCCTCGACTTCATCTCGGCGCTGATCGACGGCTACGGCTACAAGAGCGTCCTTGACGTCGGGGCGGGCACCGGACGTGGCGTCAAGCACTTCCTCGAGCGCAACCCCGACATCGAAGTGAAGGGCATCGAGCCGGTGCGGGCCTTGATCGAGCAGGGCGAGCGGAAGGGGATCCCGCCCGACACGATCATCGAGGGGCGCGGCGACGAGATGCCCTTCGGCGACGAGTCGTTCGACGTCGTGTGCGAGTTCGGGATCCTGCACCACGTCGCCGACCCGAAGCCGATCCTGACCGACATGACGCGGGTGGCCAAGCGGGCGATCTTCCTCTCCGACGAGAACCGCTTCGCCAACGGCGGACGGATGCAACGGGCCGTGAAGTACGGGCTGTACAACCTCGGGCTCTGGCCGCTCGCCTTCCGCCTCAAGAATCGCGGCCGCCCGTACCTGCTCACCGCGGGCGACGGTGGCGTGGCGTACTCCTACAGCGTGTACGACTCCCTCGCCCAGCTGAACGAGTGGGCCGACCGTACGTTCCTGGTGCCGCTCCTACCGGCCCCGGCGTCCCGGTTCCACCCGTTGTTCGGCACGACGAACGTGCTGCTGTGCGCTTTGCGTGACGCCTGACCCTCGGGTTCGCGTCGGGTTCGCCTGTTCGTGGTGGAACCCGCGAGCAACGACGTGGTCGCTGATCCCGGGGAGTCTCAGCGACGCCCTCCGCCGTCAGCCGATCGAACTCGTCGGTATCGACGCGCAGCCGCCGGTGGCCGGCAAGGTCGCGCTGCGCCTTCTCCACGCGCCGTCGGCGACGCCGTGGAAGTACGGGCGTCTGAACCGCGCCCTGACCGAACGGAGGATCCGCCGCAAGGCCCGTCGCGGGCACTGCGACGTCGTGGTCTCCAATGCCGACGACGACATGCCGGCGGGCGTACCCACCTTCGTCTACCAGGACATGAACTTCGACGTCGCGGTTGCGTTCCTCGACAAGCCCGAAGGCCGCTTCCTGAGCGTCATCCCGACGACGCCGGAGGTGCTGAGGCGCTTGGCGGCCGAACAACGGCAGAACTACGACGACCTCGCGGGGATCTTCGTCTTCGGCGCCTGGTTCCGTGACTGGTTGGTCGACCGGCAGGGGCTGCCGCCCAGCCGGGTTCACATTGTCGGCGCCGGGGTGCACCACGTGCCCGACGACGTCGACGCCCCGGCCCGCCGGGGGCGCCTGCTCTTCCTGGGCGGTGACTTCGAGCGCAAGGGCGGCGACCAGGTGGTCGCCGCGGCCGAGCTGCTGCGCAGCCGGGGTCACGACGTGTCGCTGACGGTGGCGGGTCCGGCGCGATGGCCGTTGTCGACGCCGCCGCCGTCGTGGGTCCGCTTCACCGGCTACGTGAGTGCGGGCGCCGCCGCCGCCCTGTGGGCCGAACACGACCTCCTCGTCCTGCCGTCGCGCTTCGAGGCGTACGGGATGGTGTTCTCCGAGGCCCTGGCCGCGGGCCGGCCCTGCATCGGCCGAAACGTCTTCGCCATGCCGGAGCTCATCGGCGACGGCGGTCGTCTCGTGAGCCCCGACGCCGGCGCGGGGGAGGTCGCGGTCGCCATCTCCGATGCGCTGGCCGACGACGCCCTCTATGACCGCGTCTGGCGGGGCCGGGCCGACGTTCGCCGCGAGCGGTCGTGGGAAGCGGTCGCGGCGCGCATGACGCGTGTTCTGGTGGCCGCGGCCGAATCGCCCGTCTAGGCGCTCGGATACCGTGGACACGCATGGCGGCCGAGGAACCCCGCGACTTTCAAGTCCGCCTGGACTGGCCCGAGGACGAGGCGCGCCCCGAGCTCGCCCCTGCCCCGGCGACGCGCAAGGCCGGCCACCGACCCGCTCAGGACACCGCTGAACCGACGGCGTCCGAGGCGAGAACATCTGTCTCCGCCGAGGTGGCGAAGGCGCCCGCCCGCCCTACCACCGACCCGGGCCTGACCGCCGTCCTCCGCCGCCTGGAAGCGATTTCCCAGCGCGTCGAAGCACTGTCGCGGTCGGTCGAACGGGTCGCACCGCGTGAGGCCGTCGAGCGCGTCGAGGCCACGCTCGACCAGGTCGCGGGCCGGCTCGACAAGGTGGCGCGGGCCGTCGCCCCCATTCCGAAGACGGTCAACGCCCTTGCCGAGCGGGTCGACCAGGTGTCCTCCACGGTCCAGAACCTCCCGGCCGCGTCGTCCGTCGCCGACCTGGCCGGCCGGGTCGACGGGCTTGTCGACGTCGTGCGGGCCATGTCGAGCATGTACTCGTCCAACACCGACCGGATGGCCGCCGCTCTCGACGACGTGTCGTCGCAGTTGCGCACCCTCGACGGCGCCGCCCAGAACGTGCGCCGGCTGGCCGCCCACGTGAACTCGGCGAGTGCAGTCCGGGTCGCCCGCCACAGCGAGCTCCAGGCCGAGGTCGAGCTGCTGGCCGCCGAGCTCGACGCCGTGCGCTCGGTGTTCCCGGAGCGCCGGCCGGCCCCCGCCAAGCGGGCGACGAAGAAGAAGGCCGCCGCGTCTTCTGCCGGGGCCCGGCG
>JAFAUA010000375.1 GCA_019243595.1 Acidimicrobiia bacterium | reverse complement strand
GGCGTTCTGCAGCAGCTCGCTGACGACCAGCGCCAACGGAGTGGCCACCTCGGCCCGGAGCTCGCCGGCGTCGCCGTCGACCGTGAACCGCACGGCGCGGTCGGGCATCACCAGGCCCTCTTCGGCCATGCGCGTGAGCTGGTGCAGGATCTCGTCGAACTCCAGCTCCTCGCCCGCCGCCCTCGACAGCGTCTCGTGCACCAAGGCGATCGAGCGGATGCGGCGCACCGACTCCTCGACGGCAACCTTGGCCTCGGCGTTGTCCATGCGCCGGCCCTGGATGCGCAGCAGCGACGAGATCGTCTGCAGGTTGTTCTTCACCCGGTGGTGGACCTCGCGGATGGTGGCCTCTTTGGACAGCAGCAGCCGGTCCCGGCTTCGGAGGTCGGTGACGTCGCGCACGATCACCGCCGCACCCGTGGGCTTGCCGTGGTCCAGGAGCGGGATGCAGCGCACAAGCAAGGTGATGCCACCCTGGTCGACGTCCTCGATGGCGGGCAGGCCGGTAGCGAACGCGGCCTTCACGGGGGCCTCGTCGAGCCCCAGCTCCATCAGCCGCGCCCCCTCGGCGTTGGAGTGCATCCCCATGCGGTGCAGGGCGGAGATGGCGTTCGGCGAGGCGTACTCGATGCGCGCCGTGGAGTCGAGCAGCAGCACGCCGTCGCCGACGCGGGGCGCCTCCTCGGAAGCGACCTCGTCGATGGAAAACGGGAACTCGCCGGTGGTGATCATGCGGGCGAAGCGGTCGAAGATCTCGACGTAGACGCGCTCCAGCTCGCCGGGACGGCGGCCGACCGACGGCGCCGACTCCCGCGCCAGGATCCCCACGAGCGCGTCCTTGCGGCGCACGGGGATGCACTGCACCCGCGCCCGCTCGCCGCGGTTGATGCTCAACTCGCCGTCGATGATCTGGCCCAGCTGCCAGGCGCGCGCCACGACCGGGCGCTCGAGCTGGTCGATCACGCGGCCCACCTGGTCCTCGCGGTACAGGGTCTGGCTGGTCGTCGGCCGGATCTGGCCGAGGATGATGAAGCGCTCGCCGTCCCCGTCGGCCAGCGGTGCGAACAGCAGGAGGTCGGCGAAGCACAGGTCGGCGAGCAGGCTCCACGACACGACCAGGCGCTGCAGGTGCTGGACGGCTTGGCCATCGAGATCCGTGTGGGCTCGCGCCAGTTCCTCGAAGTTGGCCATCCCTACACCGGAACCTGTTCCGCAGCCCGCTGACGGAACGACGTGAGCGTCTCGTAGCCGGCGTCGGCCAGCAGCGCCCGCAGGTCGGCCGAGCGTGACGCCACGTCGCCCAAACCGTGGGAGTCGGACGCCGTGGTCGCGGGGACGCCCGCTTTGCGGAACCGGGCCAGCAGGGGTGGCGCCGGATAGGCCTCGCCGACCGGCTTACGCCACCCCGCCGACGACACCTCCGCCGCCATTCCCGACGCCGCTGCGGCCTCGGCCATGCGGTCGTACCACTCGTCGGGCACCGACGGACGCCGACCGGTGAGCTTGATCAGGTCGGGATGGGCAAGCACGTCGCAGACCCGCGAGGCGGCCAGCTCCTCGAGCGCCTCGGTGTACGAGTCCCAGACGGCGTCGATCGACCGCGAGTCCCACTCGGCGTCGACGAGGGGATTGCCGAGCTGGTCGAAGCCCCACGCGCCGACCCAGTGCACCGAGCCGAGCAGCACGTCAAACGGATACCCCCTCAAGACTGCAGCAACCTTGTCCATGCGCCCCGCGTAGTGGTCGACCTCGAGGCCGAGCACGACGGGCAGCCCGGCCGCCTTGGCCTCGAGCACGGCGTCGACGTAGGCGTCGAGATCGGCATGGGCGTGCTCGCGCCAATAGGCGGCGAGCGAGGCGCGCAGCGCCGGGTTCGCATCGTCGTCCCAGAACCCGGCGAGGGCGGCGTCGGCCTGCCGGAAGCGAAAGAGGTGCTCGGTCAGCGCGATCTCGCCGACGCCCGCGCGCGCCGCGGTCTCGCAGTATGCGGCCAGCTCGTCGAGCGTGGGCTGCGACGACGGCGTGCCGTGCGGCCAGAGGTGAAGGTGGTAGTCGAGCACCGCCGTAAAGAGTACGGGCGGCCCTGCGTCAATCCTTCCAGGGCTGGTTGCCGAAGCGGTCGAGGTGCACGACGTCGCCGACCGGTTTGCGCGTTGTCGGCCCGTAGCGGCCCTGCGGCCAGCCGAGGGGGACGACGCAGCACGGCACCACCGACGTCGGGAGTCCGAGGATGCGCCGGGCGATCGTCGTGCTCCACAGCGGCAGGGTGATCAGCGCGCCGCCCAGGCCCATGGCGCGTGCGGCCAGCAGCAGGTTCTGCACGCTCGGATAGATCGAGCCGTAGTACGACGAGTGAACCATCGGCGGCATCGGGACGAAGGGCAAGTGGTTGCCCCGCAGGCAGGGGACGACCAGCACTGGGATCTCCTCGAAGTGATCGGCCTGCCACTGCACAGCGTCGATGACCCGCAGCATGGCGTCGTTGCCGCGGTTCTGGCGCCGGCCGACGCCGAGGTACAGCGAGCTCGACCGGCGGTTCTCCCGCCCGAGCGCCGCCTTCGCCTCGCGGTCCTTCACGACGAGGAACTCCCAGTTCTGGCCGTTGGACCCGGTGGGAGCCTTGAGGGCGAGCTCGATGCACTTCAGCACGATGGCGTCGTCGACGAGGTCTGGCTTCAGGCGCCGGATGGCGCGCTGGGTCAGCATCGCTTCCTGCAGCGGCATGTCGAGGCCCTTCTCGACCTCACCAAGCGTCTTGCCCGTCGCGTCGCTGACGTCAGTCACGTCTCCCCCAAATCTGGAAGCCCAGGTCGAGCAGGCCGCCCATGTCGTAGATATCGGAGTCGAAATACGGGACGGTCGCCACGACCTCGGGGAGCTTCGCCAGCTCGTTGCGCTGCTCCTGCTCGCGCTTGGCGACCACCTGGAAGTTGAGGAAGCTCTCGCCGACCTCGCGCAGAACGGGCGCCGCCTTGTCGGGGTTGGCGATGAGCGACTCCGCGGCGTGGGCGACCTCCGGGGAGTCTGAACAGAGGCGCTCGGCGACCTTGGTGGCACCTTCATCACGGAAGTACGACGGCAGCACCTTGTTGAGGACGAGAGCACCGAGATGGAACTTGCGCTCGTCGAGCGCCTCGATGAAGAACTCCGCCTCGCGCACGGGGACGTGCTCGAGGGTGCTGACGACGATGAACGTCGTGCGCCGGTCGTGCAGGAGACGGTCGACGGCCCGCGCGCGCTCGACGAACCCGTCATACATCGTCTGGAAGTTCATGAAAAATTCGGAGATGTCCTGCAGGAACTGCGTGCCCAGGATGCGGTCGGCCACCTGATAGAAGGGTCGCGAGGCGAAGTTGATGACCCGCGATCTCGCGGGCGCCGTCAGCCAACGCAGGAAGCGACTGCTGAAGAAGTCGGCCATGTGCTCGGGCGCTTCGAGGAAGTCGATGGCGTTCCTCGTCGGCGGCGTGTCGACGACGATCAGGTCGTAGTCGCCGCTGGTGTGGATCTCGTAGAGCCGCTCCATGGCGATGTAATCGTGGCTCTGCACGAAGCGGCCCGAGACGTTCTGGTACAGCGGGTTGTCGAGGATGCGCTTGGCGGTTTCCTTGTCAGGCGCGTGCATGTGGATGAGCGCGTCCCAGGACTCCTTGGTGTCGAGCATGGCGGCCCACAGCTCGCCGCGCGGCTGCACGCCCGCCTGCTTGAAGGCGTCGGGCGGTACCGGCTTCTCCTTGTTCCCGAAGCCCTCCAGGCCCAGGGCGTTGGCCAGTCTTCGGGCGGGGTCGACGGTGACCACCAGCACCTTGCCGCCGAGGGACGCGGCCGCCATGGCGGCGGCGGCGGCGGCCGTCGTCGTCTTGCCGACGCCGCCCGACCCGCACACGACGGCGATCTCCTTGGCCGCCAGCAGGTGCTCGAGCGACGTCGCCCGCTCGTCGTCCTTGCGACGCTTGGGGGCCATCAGTAGCTGAGCTCCGCGCTCAGGGCCTCCGCGACCTGGCGGGTGGTACGGAAGCCGTGGGCCCGCATGAACAGGTACGGCACGTAGAGCAGCGGGATCGAGGAGTCGATCGAGGTGCGCAGCCGATCGAGGTGCCCGGCGCGCGTGCGGCGCATGGTGACGGCCAGACGGGCGGCCTCGAACACGGGCTCGACCGGGCTCCCGAGGGAGTCGTCGAGGGCGCCGACGGCCGCCGGCTGGCGCAGCTCCTCGAACACCTCCTCTTCGCCGCGGCCGAACAGCTCGGGCAGCACGCGGTTGACGACGATGCCCTTGAGGGCGACGTCGGTCTCGTCCTCGACGCGCCCGGCCAGCTCAATCGTCTCGTTCACCGGCATCTCCTCGGGCGTGGTGACGATGACGAGGCCGGTCGTCTCCTTCTTGCCGAGGATGTCGATGAGCCAGCCGGTCTGCTGGCGGATGAGCCCCACGTGCACGAGCTCGTTGATCGACTGGGGCGCGGCCAGCTGGCTCACGATGTGGCCCGTGGCAACGGCGTCGACGACGACCAGGTCGTAGTGGCCCTCGCGGACCTCCCACACCGGCTTGCCGACGGTGAGGATCTCGCGCACACCCGGCGCCGCGGTGGCCACGAACTCGAACGCTCGCGCCAGCGGGCCGATGCGGGCGATCGCCGGCAGTCGCATCTGCAGCCGCAGGTACTCCTGCAGCGACGCTTCGGTGTCCATCGACATGGCGTAGAGGTTGGGCTGCACCTCGCGCGGTTCGTAGTCGGTCGGGCCGGACTCGAAGAAGTCCGAGAGGTTACCCTTGGCGTCGATCTCACAGGCCAGCGTGCGCTTGCCACGCTGCGATGCCAGCAGGGCCAGCGCCGCCGCGACCGTGCTCTTGCCCACGCCGCCCTTGCCGGTGACGAACAGCAGCTTGTGGTCGAGCAGGTCGCGAGCCATGTCCTCTGGGCTACCCGCTTACAGCGCCGCGAACCCCACGCGGCGGTCGCTCGCGCCGGCGCCGATCTCGACGTAGGCCAGCTTGGCTGACGGCACGCCGACACTTCGACCCTTGCGGTCCGTGAGCCACAGCATCTTGCCGTCGCCCGACACCGCGTCCTCGACCGTCCTGATCAGCTCGTCGCGGTCGGTGTCGTCGCTCAGCTCGACTTCGATCTCCTTCGGCGTGTAGGTGACACCGATCCGTACGTCCAACGTTCACTCCTCCTGATGAGGCTCCGGCGGGATCAGCGTAGGTTGCTCGCCGATCCTTGACGTCTGGGCAGCGGCCTCGCCGTCCTCGACATCCTCGCCTGGGCCGTCCTCGGGCGGGAGCCGGTCCCACTGCCCCACCGCCGGCGTGTGCCGGTAAAAAGCGAGCAGGATCAGGCAGACGGCGACGAGCACGATCGAGCTCCACTGGCTGCCGGTGAGGCCGAAGTGGCGGACGTCCTCCCGCAGGAAGTCCTCGACGATCCGCATGGCGCCGTACCAGACGGCGAACACGAGGATCAGGAAGCTGTCGTAACGCTCCTTGCGGCGAAGGCGCAGCAGGAAGAGCAGCAGAAAGATGGTCGAGATGAAGTCGTACAGCGCCGTCTGGTGCACGATCGCTCCCGCGCTCATTCCCTGGGTGCTGCCGTGGCACGGCGATGCGGTGACGGCATCGGGGCACTTGTAGCCCAGGAAGAACTTCGTCGACTTCCCGAGGTGGTCGGCGACGATGAGGTCGCCGATGCGCCCGATGATGACGCCGAGCGCCATGCCGGGCGCGGCAGCGTCCATCACCTTCCAGAACGAGAGACGCTCGGCCTTCATCTTGGGGAGCGCGAGCAGGATGGCGCCCGCGATCCCGCCGAGCAGCGAGATGCCGCCGTGCCACACCTTGAGGATCTCGAGCGGTGAGCTGTAGTCGCTGAGGTGGTTGACGACGTAGGCGAGGCGGGCACCGATGATGGCGCCGATAGCGGCGCGAGTGAGCAGGGCATACACCTGCTCGTCCTTGATCCCCTTGCGGTTGGCAGCCGGCAGCATGAGCCGGGCGCCCGCCAGGAACCCCACGGCGATGCCGACGCCGTGGGGCGAGATGTTCAGCGGTCCGAGCTTGACGTGGACGAGAGGGTGGTAGGAGATGAAGCCGACCACGGTGGGCAACACGGCTCCGTTTCTAGTGCAGAGCGGTTTCGTCGCTCGTGCGGGTCTCCTCCGCGTACCAGCGGGGCCGGCGCTGGCGCGCCCAGGTGGCGTCGATAGTGCCGCGCAGCATGCTGTTGAGCGAGTCGGGATCGGCGAGGGCCATGCCGATGTGACCGACGACCACGACGAACAGGGCGATGGCCACCCAGTCGTGGACGAAGGTGGCGCCCGTGCGCCAGTCGACCGGGAAGTAGTGGAACCAGTTCATGATCGAGCCGGTGCCGAGCATGACGACGATGACGCCGGCGATGAACGAGGCGTTGAGCTTCTGGCCCGGGTTGAACTTGCCGAGCTCGACGTAAGGGTCACGGCCGAACGATCGGAACCAGCGGCGGTCGTCCGCCGTCCACCGGTTGAGACGGCTTATATCGGCGCGCAGACCCCCGCCCCACTTGCCTGCGAGTGTGACGAGGAGGGGCACCGGGAGGGCGATGCCGCACCACACGTGGATCTGACGGACGAGCTCGCGCCGGCCGACCGCCGCCGCCAGTGGACCGACGTAGAGGACGGCGGCCGTCGACATCACAGTGAGGAAGAGGGCGGCGTTCACCCAGTGCAGGATGCGCTCGGCGCCGTCGAAGCGGACCAGCCGCTGGCGCTCAGCTCGTGGGCTTGTCGTCGCGACCATTCGATTTCCCGACCCAACCGTCGACGTCGTAGCCCCGCTCCTCCCAGTAACCGGGCTCGGGTTTGCCGGCGACGACGTCGATGGCGTCGAGCCACTTGCAGGACTTGTAGCCGTACATCGGCGCCACGTAGAGGCGCACCGGCCCACCGTGCTCCCGGGACACCGTCTTGCCTTCCATCGAATAGGCAACGATGACGTCGGGGCGCAGGGCCTGCTCCATCGTCAGGCTCTCGGTGTAGGCGCCGTCGAACGACCGGAACTGGACGCCGCCGGCGCCGGGCATGAGTCCGGCCCGATTGAGCAGGTCGCCGAGGCGAACACCGGTCCACTTCACGTTGTGCACGCGCCACCCGGTGACGCACTGGAAGTCCTTGTTGAGGTCGGTGGGCGGCATCGCCTGCAGATCGGCGTAGCTGAGGGTGAGTGGCTGGCTGACGTGACCGCCGACCTTCAGGCGGTAGTCGGCGACGTTCTTGCCGGGGAGGTCGCCCGTCACCGAGTAGATGCGAAAACGGCCGACGGGCAGAAAGGTCGACAGCCCGGTGCCGTCTCTCGCCGTGATCGGGGCGAGCGCGTGCTCGAGCCAGTCCTGGGCCTTCGAGCCGAACGCCACGCCGGCAGCGGCGAGACCGACCATGCCCAGGAAGACCCGGCGCCCGACGGGCGTGCCCTTCTCGGGGGCGGTGGCCTCGGCGCGCGCCATATGTAGAAACTACGGCGCCGGCCGGCTAACGGATGGTCAGCTCCCGCCGGTAGATCTTCTTCGGGGCCAGCTCCGTGGCGATGCGCTGGGCGACCGCAGTGAAGGCCTGCGCCGCTTCGCTGTCGGGCTCGGTGGCCACGATCGGGCGGCCCTCGTCGCCGCCCTCGCGCAGCTCGGTGACCAGCGGGATCTGGCCCACGAGCGGCACCTCGAGCTGGTCGGCGAGTTGCTGACCGCCGCCCCGCCCGAAGATCTCGTAGCGCTTGCCGTCGTCGCCGGTGAACCAGGACATGTTCTCGATCACGCCGGCCACCCCGAGGTGGACTTTGCGCGCCATCAGCGCGCTCCGCTGAGCCACGCGCTGGGCGGCGGGCTGCGGCGTGGTGACGACGAACACCTCTGATCGCGGCATGAATTGGGCGACCGACAAAGCGACGTCACCGGTGCCCGGGGGCATGTCGACGAGCAGGAAGTCGGGCTCGCCCCAGTACACGTCGGTGAGGAACTGCTCGAGGGCCTTGTGCAGCATCGGTCCGCGCCAGATCACCGGCTGGTCCTCGCCGGCGAAGAAGCCCATCGAGATGCACTTCACGTCGTAGGCGACCGGCGGCACGATCATCTGGTCGATCACGACCGGCTGCTGGTTGATGCCGAGCATGCGCGGCACCGAGAAGCCGTAGACGTCGGCGTCGAGAATGCCGACCTCGTGGCCGAGGCGAGCGAGGGCGATGGCGGTGTTCACGGTGACCGACGACTTGCCGACGCCGCCCTTGCCGCTCGAGATGCCGAGGACGCGCGTGCGGGCACCGGCCTCGGCGAAGGGGATGTTCGGTGCTTCGGCCTGTCCGTGGCCGGGGGCGTGTCCGGCGTGGGCGTGGCCCTGGCCTTGTCCCCCCGAGGCCTGGAGCCGGTCGCGGAGGGCGGCACGCTGTTCGTCGGTCATGACGCCGAAGGAGACGTCGACGTGATCAACGCCGTCGAGCGCCTGCACGGCAGCGGTGACCCGATCGGTGAGCTCGGCGCGCAGCGGACAGCCGGCGACGGTGAGGGTGACGTTGACGGCCACGTTGGCGCCGTTGATGTCGACCCCGCCGACCATGTCGAGGTCGACGATGCTCCGGTGCAGCTCGGGGTCCTGCACGGGGCGCAGGGCGTCGATGACCTGGGGTTCGGTGACGGGCACGGGAAATGGGCCTCCGGGGATTTCTCCTATCCGGATAGGTAGAATACTGGCGTGGTTGAAGAAGGCCTCACGGCGGGCGAATTCTCCGCCGCCGTCACGGCCGTCACCAGCGCCTTCGGGGATCCCACCCGTCGCGAGATCTACCTGTTCGCGCGCGAGGGCGAGGTCGGGGTCACAGCGTCGGAGGTCGCCGAGCGCTTCGAGCTGCACCCCAACGTGGCTCGTCACCACCTCGACAAGCTGGCCGCCGGTGGGTACCTGGAGGTCGCCGTGCAGCGGGCCGCCCACGCCGGCGTCGGCCGCCCGTCCAAGCGCTACCGGGCGACGGCCAAGGACACGGGTCTCGAGTTCCCGGCGCGCCGCGACGACCTGCTCGTCACACTGCTGGGCCGAGCGCTGGAGCTGGTGCCCGCCGCCAAGGCCGAGGCCATGGCGGAGGCTGTCGGCATCGAATACGGCCAGACGCTGGCCGCGTCGATGGCGCCCGGGGAGGGCCACCGCTCCTTCCAGTCCGCGCTGCACGCCGTCGCCGACGCCTTGACCGCCCACGGCTTCGCCGCTCACGCCGAGGCCCGCCCCGGCTCGCGGTCGCTGGCGATCATCGCCGAGCACTGCCCGTTCGGCGACGCCGCCGTGCAGCACCCCGTCATCTGCGCCGTCGACCGCGGCATCGTGAAGGGCATGCTCGCCGGTCTCTACGGCGACACCGTCCCCCACACCGAGGCGTCCCGCCCCCAGGGCGACGACGTCTGCGTCACCGCGCTCTAGGCGGCGCGTTGCGCTGATGCGCCACTACCTCGACCACGCGTCGACGTCGCCGGCCCGGCCGGAGGTGCTCGAGGCGATGGTGCCGTGGCTGGCGAACGCGGCCGACCCCGGACGGGTGCACACCGAGGGCCGTGTCGCCCGCGGAGCCGTCGAGAGCGCTCGGGAAAGCGTCGCCACGCTGTTGGGGGCGCGGGCGCGTGAGATCGTGTTCACGAGCGGCGCAACTGAGGCGATCAACGCCGCCGTCTGGGGCGCCGCCGAGCGCGGCTCGCACATCGTGTGTCCGGTCGTCGAGCATTCGGCGGTGCGCGACGCGTGTGCGCGTTACGACGTCACCTGGGTGGGCATCGACCGGTTCGGCCGAGTCGACGCCGACGAAGTCATCACCGCCATCCGGCCCGACACCGCGCTCGTGAACCTGCAGTGGGGCAACCACGAAGTCGCCACCCTCCAGCCCGTCGCGGCCGTCGTCGCCGAGTGCCGCGAGCGCGGCGTGCTCGTCCATGTCGACGCCGCCCAGGCCGTCGGCCATATGCCGCTCTCGTTCGCTGATCTGGGCGCCGACCTGCTCTCGGTCAGCGCCCACAAGTTCGGTGGCCCGCAGGGCGTCGGCGCCCTCGTCGTGCGGCGGGGACTGCGCCTGCGGCCGTTCATCGTCGGTGGCGAGCAGGAGCGCGCCCGGAGAGCAGGAATGGAGAACGTCGCCGGCATCGCCGGGTTCGGTGCCGCTGCGACCGTGCTGTCGGATCCGACCAGGCTCGATGCCGAGGCGTCCGTCGCCCGGGCCCAGACGGCCAGAGTCCTCGAGAAGCTGCCCGGGGGCGTCGTTCCCTACGGCGACACGGAGGTGCGCCTCCCCCACATCGTGTGTCTCGGCGTCGAGGGCGTCGAGGCCGAGGCTGTGCTCCTGGGCCTCGACCAGGCCGGCGTCGCCGCCCACTCCGGTAGCGCGTGCTCGTCCGAGTCGCTCGAACCTTCCCCGGTGCTCGAAGCCATGGGGGTCGACGCCGAGCGCTCGCTGCGCGTCTCCGTGGGCTGGTCGACGACCGACGACGACATCGACGCCTTCATCGAGGCGCTCCCGAAGGTGGTCGAGCGCCTCCGCGCTTTAGGAGCCGCTGGATGACCGATCACCCGGATTTCGAAGCGTCGTATCACGGCGCCGACGCGCCACCGTGGGACATCGGCCGCCCGCAACCGGCGCTCGAGGCCGTCGCTGACCAGTGGCGCGGCCGGGTCCTCGACGCCGGTTGCGGCACGGGCGAGCACGCGCTGCTCGCCGCTGCACGTGGGCTCGAAGCCGTCGGCGTCGACGCCGCGCCCACGGCCGTCTCGCTGGCGGGCGAGAAGGCCCGCGGCCGGGGTCTCGCAGCGCGCTTCGTTGTGGGCGACGCGCTCGACCTCGGCGCGCTCGGCGAGGAGTTCGACACGGTGGTCGACTGCGGCCTGTTCCACACCTTCGACGACGGCGACCGGACCCGCTACGTGGCAAGCCTCGCCGCTGCGGTCGTTGCTGGCGGCCGCGTGTTCCTGATGTGCTTCAGCGACCGTCAGCCCGGCGATTGGGGCCCGCGCCGGATCACTAAGGACGAGTTGCGCGCCAGCTTCGCCGACGGCTGGCGGATCGACGCCATCGATCCGGTCGGACTGGACGTCATTATCCAGCCCGATCCCGTCCAAGCCTGGCTGGCAACGATCACCCGGCTTCCCGAGGCATGAATGGACGCCTTCGAGACCCTTGAACGCTCCCGGGTTGAGTTCCGGCGCGTGCTGGTCGATGTCGGCGATGAGGACTGGGACGCGCCGACGCCGTGCGAGGAGTGGGACGTGCGGGAGCTCGTCAATCACGTGCTCGGCGGCAACCGGCGCTACGAAATGCTGCTCCGCGGCGCCACGCCGGACGAGGTACATGCCACCCGCTCCGTCGACCACGTCGGCGACGATGCCGTGGAGTCGTTCGACGCGTCCGCCGCCGATGTCCTCGCCGCCTTCTCGGAGTCGGGCGCTCTCGCGCGGACCGTCCACCACCCCGCCGGCGACCGCAGCGGCCTCGACCTGTTGTGGCTACGCGTCGCCGAATGGACCGTTCACGCGTGGGACCTGGCGCGAGCCATCGGCGCCGACGAGGAGGTCGACCCCGAAGTGGTCGACTCACTCCTCAGTCGGCTGACCGACCACGGCACCGGCTTGGATGCGGGCGGCTACTTCGAGGAGCCGACCGTCGACACCGCCGCCACCGACCCGCAGCGCCGCCTCCTCGCGCTCGTCGGCCGCAGTCCCTGACGCCAAAACCTCTCCAAGGTTGGATTTTCCCCCGGCAAACCGGCAGAAACGGAGCGCGGGCCGGAGATCGGAGAGGTTTTTGGTTTTAGCTCGGGAGCGGGGGGCGCTCCCGGCGTTTGGCATTGGCAGCGACCTCGTCGGGGACGTCGACCCACATGCGCAGGAGAGTGGCGCCGTGGGTCTTGCCGAGGTTGTCGGCGCGCAGGGACCTCGGGGCGCCGCCGCCAAGGGCGCCGTGCATGACGAACTTCAGGGCGAGGACGTTGCGCGCTTCGAAGCGTTCGACCTCGCCGGTGACGAGCTCGGCGAAGTGGGCCTTCACTCGCTCAGCAGTCACTTCCTGCCGCAGGGCCTCGTAGGCCGCTTCGTCATCGGCGAAGAGCGAGAGGTCGCTGATGTCGCCCTTGTCGCCCGACCGCGCCCCGCAGAGATCACGCAGTTGGATCCGCGCCACTAGACCTCCTCGACCTCGACGCGGACCTGGTCGTCGACCAGCTTCTTGTCGACGTAGAACGGTTCCACGGCGAGTAGCTGCGACGGGCTGGCGCCCCTTCCGCGGCCCATGCCCGAGATCGTCGGCGGCCCCGACAGGCCGAGGACGCCGACCTCGCCGGCCACCCGGCCGGCGGACTCCTTGTCGGCCGTGCGCCACGCCAACCGACCGATCACCTCCGGCGGCTCAAAGTCCTTCTCGACGGTGGACCCGCCGAAGGCGTTGACGCCGAAGTACTCCTCGTGCCACTCCTCGACGGGCACGCCGTTGCCCTCGGCCCGCTTGCGCAGGAACGCCAGGCCGGCCCGCGCCTTGGCTTCGGCATCGGGCCACGGGTACACCAGCCGCGCCTCGCCCGCGTACCCGGCGGGCGTGCACACCAGGCCCTTGTAGGTGTCGGTCGTGGGCGGGTCGGCGGCGCGAGTGCCGCTGACGCGCACCCGGTCGTCGCCCAAGTCGTCGAGGGTCAGCGATGTGAAGTCGGCAACGACATCCGGCGAGAAGTAGCGGGAAGGGTCGTGCACCTCGTACAGCAGCTGCTCGCGCACGGTGTCGAAGGTGACCATGCCGCCGGTGCCCGGCGGCTTGCTGATCACGGCCGAACCGTCGGGCTCCACGGTGGCGATCGGGAAGGCGATGCGCATCGGGTCGGGGTTCTCCCACCAGCGACCCGAGTAGTTGCCGCCCGTGACCTGGCCGCTGCACTCCAGGAGGTGGCCGATGACGACCCCGGCAGCCAGCGAGTCGTAGTCGTCCCACGACCACCCGAACTCGTGGATCAACGGCGCAAGGAAAAGCGAGGCGTCGGCGACGCGACCGGTGATCACCACTTGAGCACCCGCGTCGAGTGCCTCCACGATCGGGCGCGCTCCCAAATAGGCGTTGGCGAACAGCGCGTCATCGGGCAGGCCGAGCTCCGACGCGCGGCCTCGAACGTCGTCACCAACGACCGTCGCAACCTTGATGCCGCTGACACCGAGCGAGCGCGCCGCGCCGACGACGGCCCGGCCGGCGGCGACCGGGTTGATCCCACCGGCGTTGGTGATGAACCGCGTACGGCCCTCGAGC